>CAWAFF010000028.1:0-10858 GCA_963780945.1 uncultured delta proteobacterium
GTAACAACTTATTATGCTGCCAGGGAAGGGAAAATAGGCTATCTGCAGCTTCCCCACCGGGTCCGCAATCTGCCCATGCCCGCCACGGAACTGCTCGATGCAAGGGGGCAGAAGAGCATAACCTTTCTTCCGGCACTGACCGAGGCGGTTGGTGAAAATCTGGCCGCAGGAGGCCAGACGCTCTTATTCCTCAACCGACGAGGATTTGCCACTTATCTTGTCTGCGAGGACTGCGGCCATGTACTCAGCTGTGCCAACTGTTCGGTGAGCCTCACCTACCACCGTCGTCGCGAGCGCCACTTCTGCCACTATTGCGATTATTCCATTCCCGCACCCTCCATCTGCCCGGCCTGCAACAGTCAATCAATCGCACTGCTGGGCCGGGGCACCGAGCGTGTCGAAGATGAGATCCGCGACCTTTACCCGGCGGCCAGAATCGGTCGCATGGATCGCGATACTACCGCCGGCAGGGGTGGGCACGCCAGAGTCTTGAAGGGCCTGGAGGATGGCTCCATCGACATCCTCGTCGGCACCCAGATGATCGCCAAAGGCCATGATTTTCCCGGTGTGACGCTGGTGGGAGTGCTTTCTGCCGACGCCAGCCTGCACGTTCCTGATTTCCGCAGCAGTGAACGGACGTTTCAGCTGATCAGCCAAGTTATGGGTCGGGCCGGTCGCGGTGATGCGCCGGGAAAGGTGCTGATCCAGACCCTGAACCCTGACCACTATGCCATAGTTCGCGCTGTCAGCCATGATTTCGAGAGCTTTTACGGGGAAGAGATCGAATTCCGCCGGGAGGTTTGCTACCCGCCATTTGCCCATTTGGCAGCCCTGACCTTCTCCGGCAATTCCGACCCGGAGGTGGAGAAAAATTCTCAAGCAGCAGTATCTTTGCTCCGACGTATCAAGGGGGATACCAGGAGCAGGGTAGAAATTCTCGGCCCGGTCTCCTCCCCCCTGGGCAAAATTCGCGGTCGTTTTCGACGGCAGATTCTCCTTAAATCGGCTGGGCGCCCGGACCTCCACCGGATGATCGCCCACTTCAAGGCCCGGATCAAGTTGCCGGCGGTGATCAGGATGGCGATTGACGTGGATCCTGTGGACATGCTGTAAAAATTGCACCTGGAAGGATGCTCTCAGGCGGAGCGTCTTAGATTTTGCCAGCCCATGGATCGGGACAAAGAAAACGCAACAAGATCCGGTCAAGGATCTTTGGTGGGGCCATGCTGAAAAACACGTTTTGTCATATTCCCGGCGTTACCGCCTTTACAGAAGAGCAATTGTGGCGGCAGGGCATCAGCTCCTGGGAAGTTTTCACTGAACAGCAACTGCCATTGCTCACCCCGGCCAGAAACCGCTCGGCTGTTCAATGCCTCCAGGAATCGGCGCAACACCTGCAGCAATCAAACCCGCACTTTTTCACCCGGTTGCTTCCGGCCAAGCATCACTGGCGGCTTTTCTCCCAGTTTCGGCACAGTACTGCCTATCTGGATATAGAGACCACCGGCCTTTCCCGGCACAATAACGCCATCACCACCATCGCCTTATATGATGGGGTGAACATTCGTTGTTATGTGCAGGGAAAGAACCTTCACGCCTTCAAGGAAGACATCAGGCAATTCCAGCTGTTGGTTACCTACAACGGCAAGGCCTTCGATGTCCCTTTCATTGAGAGCTATCTGCAGATCTCCCTTCCTCAGCCTCACATCGACCTGATGCATGTATTGCGCAGCCTTGGTTTCAGAGGAGGCCTCAAGGGATGTGAGAAACAACTGGGGATGGTTCGTGAGGGGCTTGAAGGGGTGGATGGCTACTTTGCCGTGCTGCTCTGGCGTGAATATGTTGCCAACGGCAACGACAAGGCACTGGAAACCCTCCTCGCCTATAACATTGAAGATGCCATCAATCTGGAGCCGCTCATGGTGGCGGCATACAACCTGAAACTGAAAGAGACCCCTTTCTTTGACAGCCACGGCCTTGCTTCAACCCCAAAACCGCCGGTGCCGTTTTGTCCCGATCAGGTCACCATAGAGAGGCTAAAGCGTCAATTCAACCGTGATGTGCAGTGCGGCCGATTTTGACAAAGGATAATTCATGACCCCTCAGATATGGCCAAAGCCATTCAACTATTATGGCAACGTCAAGCTGTTCCTCATAAGCCTGTGCGTGATACTTTCGCTACTTGTAATGGTCGTCGCCTGGTTGCTTCACGACAGAAATGAAAAGCTTCTGCTGCAGCGGGTCAAGGAGCAGGCGATGGCTTATGCCGACCTCATCGAGCATGTCAAGATGTGGAATTATGATTATGGTGGCGTCTATGTTGAAAAGAATAAAGGGGTAAAGTCAAACAGCTATCTGCGCAAAACCGGCATCAATCCCGATATCCATACCACTGACGGGAGGACCTTGACCTTGCGCAACCATGCAATCATGGCCAAGGAGATATCAGTCAGGAGCCAGGATCAGGATGGAGCTGCCTTTCGCATTGTCAGTGCTCATCCGCTCGATCCTTCGAATATTCCTGATACCTTGGAAATTGAGGGTCTCCGGCAATTCGAGAGGGGTCAGCAGGAGTTTTCGCAGATGGTGCTCACGCATAACGAGGAACCCCTGTTCCGTTACGTACTTCCTCTCCGTGCCGAACAGTCCTGCCTGGAATGTCATAGGATAAAAGTTGGTGAGGTCCTTGGCGCTCTCAGCATAACAATAAGCATCTCTGAACTGGTCAGGCAAACGCAGACAAGCCAGCTGCTGATAGTACTGACGGCACTCCTCATCATCGGGCTGATAGTCAGCATTACCTACTTTCTCACCTGGCGATTGGTAATCAGTCTGGATGAGGCGCAGCATCGCTTGAAGAGATTAGCTTCGACAGACGAACTGACCGGGCTGAGGAATCGAAGATATATGATGAAGCGGCTGGAGGAAGAGTATGAGCGGTCACTCCGTCTGGGTCAGGAGCTTTGCGTGATCATGCTCGACCTGGATTACTTTAAGAAGATCAATGACACCTGGGGACATCCCTTTGGTGATGAGGTTCTGAAATGGGTTTCCAATCTAATGAACGAGGTGGTTCGAACCTATGACATCATTGGCAGGATTGGAGGAGAGGAGTTCCTCATTATCTCACCTTCCACAACCCTTGAAGAGGCGGTCATTCTGGCCGAGCGTCTGCGGAAGACCGTTGAGCAGGAAACCCTTGCCGCCGACGGCAACGAGCTAACCATTACCATCAGCGCCGGGGTCGCCTTGCAGTATAAAGCTCACGGCGACAGTGCTGATCTCATCAGACGCGCCGATGCAGCTCTTTACCGGGCCAAGCACGCCGGGCGCAATCGGGTGGAGGCTGATTACTAGTCCCTTTTCCAGTATACCCGGACGAAGTTTTCATCATGACCCCACTGGTAGCGGAGGTCCCCTTGATGTGCCTTGTGAATTTCCCGCCCCAGTTTCTGGGCAAGTTTGTCCTCCGTTGTCGTTATTGAAACCTCATCCTGTTCCTGCTTTATCTCCATAATGCGCCCGAGCGGGTTCTTCAGCCGTGAACGTTTCTCTATATTCTTGATTCCGTCAAGAATACTGCCGAAGTGTTTTTCAGGTAATGCCCGGAAAGTGTGATGACAGCGGCCGGGGTACCTGCCTCAATCAAATGGCAGGCGGGACATTTCACCTGTTGAAGGTCGGCATAGTCACCCGTTTTTTTCAGTGCGGCATCGTCGACATACCAGCGCTTGTTATGATAAACGGCCCCACAAGTGGTGCAGAGCGCGTCCTGTTTTGGCTGAATGAAGATATGGCTGGTATGGGCGGCACGTTGACCCTTTTCCTCAACGCTCATGCGGCGATTTACTTCCCCTGTAACTGCCATGGCGATCCCCCCTCTTTTGTTGGAGTATTTTAAGTATAACACCACCTGTTGTTCTTGCCACATCACTCAGAGGCAGATCAGGCAGTTGCCTGAACCGCGCTCCTTGCGCCAAGACTCATCAATGATAAAGTAAAAGAGCTTCATATCCTCAGCACCGACAGGAGGCTCCCATGCCGGAACAGGGCGGCCACATATGGGCACCCGGGGAAGCTGCTCCCCATGCTCCCCGCTACTCGCTATTGTGGTTGCTGGCTGCGCTGGCCGTGGTTTTTGCGGCGGTCATGGCGGGAATCGGCACCCGTTTTGGGTTTTGGCATTTTCGCACCGGTTTTGCCATCCTCAAATGGGCTGCCTATGGAGGAGTTGGTATTGCTCTGCTTTCGGTTTTGAAAGTGCTGGCTGCAGCTCGTCGCCGGGATTTCGGAGCTATTTTCCTGCCGGCATTTGCCTTGATGGTCTGCATTTTCCTAGTCGGGGTGCTTTGGAATTGGCAGCGTCTTGCCCGGCAGGTTCCGCCGATCCACGATATCACCACCGACACTATCCGCCCGCCTCAATTCTTAGCCATTGTGCCGTTGCGCAAGGAGGCACCAAATTCCGTCGTTTATGGGGGCGAGCCTGTTGCCGCCAAGCAGAGATCAGCCTATGACAAAATCAATACGGCTATCCTTGATCTCCCTCCGGATCAGGTTTTTAACGATGCCCTGGCTGTGGCCAAAGAGATGGGGTGGGAAATTGTCGCTGCCGTGCCGCAAGAAGGACGTATCGAGGCAACGGATACCACCTTCTGGTTTGGTTTCAAGGACGACATTGTCATCAGGATAACGCCGGCTGACTACCGGTCACTGGTCGATATCCGCTCGGTGTCGCGGGTCGGCAGAAGCGATGCCGGCACAAATGCCAGAAGAATCTATAACTACCTTTCGAAGCTGGAAGGAAAGAAGGGGTAGGACAGTTGTTGCAGCTGGAAAAGAAGAAGGCCGCTTCCTGCATATGGGGAGCGGCCTTCATTTTGGCGTTTTGAGGTAGAGCAGCAGGTTATCTGCGTCTGTTGGAGCGGGAGTAGGCTCTGGCATAGCCCAGGTACCTGGGGCAGTTCTCTTTCAACAGGGAAAGAAAGCTGAAGCCCATGATAAGGATGAAAAAAGACCAGAAGATGAGGACGCTGATGATTTTTGGTGCTGCCGTTTCGCTAAACATAGTACTCCCCCTTCTGGCTGCTCGGACTCTATTGATGGTCCGACTGTGACCATGCTAGTACATATCGGATCAGTTTGGCAATATCTTTAATTAGAAGTTGGATTATTAGCTCTTTAAACAGTAAAAGCAGATAAAAAGGCCGGCAAGGCCACCATAGAGCAGGATTCCTGGGAAACTGGAAAAGGCAATTTTCAGGTCCTGCCTGGAGGGGATGGCGCTGTAACAGAACAGGTAAATAACGAGATACAAAAAGATAGTGTGGCTAGTGTCGGCTGGAAACCAGGAAAACCAGTGGCGATAGAGAAACCAGGCAATCACGATGAGCCCTAGTGGTGCGATGGCAGTCGGGACTGCGGAAAAAATGCCGGCATTGCCAAGGGACACTGAGCCCAGGACCCATACTCGGCGCGTGGAGCCGTCGGAAAGCACACCTTCACGCTGCCTGGGAATGATGCTGAAACCACAGGGTCGGCCGCCGGTGACGAGGGCGACGAGAAAATGGGTCAGCTCATGGAGGATGGTGCCGGGCAAGGCATAGCATATCAACCAGAAGGAACCGGCCCTGCCGGTACGACCTTGGGTGGCGGCGAGGAAGATAATGAGCAAAACGCCGATGAAATGATTAGTCTGTGACTCGAGAACGAACATGTGTCTCCTTGCTGCAGGTGGAGAATATAATAATTTGCTGGGCTGCGCAACCGGAACCCTCGCTGCTCCGCCACATGGGTTGCCGTTTCTGCGCGCGTCTGCTATAAACATTGTTTTTGCGTACATCGATAGTGAGGTGCTATGAAAAACCATGATGTTGATCCGTCAGGACTAATGCCGGTAGAGCGGGATGCCTGCGCCATTATCTGTTATCTGAACAAAGGGGCTGAGCCTACCCATGGCAACCTGCAGCGCACCATTGAGGCGCTGGTGAAAATGGGGCACCGGGCAGGGGAAATTGACGGTGAAGGCGACGGCTGTGGCGTGCTTACCGACATTCCGCGGGTGCTCTGGCAGGAGGTATTGGTTGAAGCGGGGCATTTACCGACGCTTACGGAGAATCAAGGTTTTGCCGTCGGTCATCTGCTGATTCCCAAAAACGAGCTGCAGATCGACCCACGGCTTCGGGACAAGATAATCCAGCGGTTTAATGACGCCGGTATCCAGGTGCTTGTGGAAAGGCCGGGCACCGTGCGCAGCATGGTTCTTTCAAGCAGTGCCCGCCAAGGGGAGCCGCTGTTCTGGCAACTTGCGCTTCTTTGCCCGGAGCTGGCCAAGGCACCGGCACTGCTCTTTAACCTTCAGGTGGCGCTGGAGGAAGAGTTTCCTGTTCATGTGGCGTCTCTTTCCACCCATGTGGCCGCCTACAAGGTGCACGGGGCGCCGGAACTCCTGCCCCGTTATTACCCTGAGCTGAAGCGGCGCGACTTCCTGTCCAGCATTACCATCGGCCATAGCCGTTACTCCACCAACACCTTGCCGACCGTGCTCAGGGCGCAGCCCTTTTCCTTGCTCGGCCATAACGGTGAAATCAACACCATTGCCCGTCTGCGAGAAGAGGCCCGGATGCTGGGGATTGTCCTGCCTGCCGGGGGCAGCGATTCCCAAGACCTTAATCGTACCCTTGAAGGGCTGATGTTCCTGTACGGCCTATCCTTGTTTGAGGCAATGGAGATGGTTTTCCCGCCAATTTTCAGCGAAATGGAGCGGATGCCTGTTGAATTGCAGGCAATGTACTCCTGGTTTCGTCGTTTTCTGACCGCTTCCGCCCAAGGGCCGGCAGCTATCATTGCCAGACACCATAATCAGTGCGTTTTCAGTGTCGATGCCATGGGCCTGCGTCCCCTCTGGTTCGGAGAAACAGAAAAGGAATTTTTCGTTTCCTCTGAGCTTGGCGTTGTCCCCCATGAGGAGATATCATCGGATCCCAAGCCCCTGGCGCCGGGGGAAAAGGTGGGTATCGAGGTTATCCCGGGCAAGGGTCTCAGGGTGCTGTTCAATACCGAACTGCGTCAGCATATTTATGCCCGTTTCCGCAAGCGTACCAATTTGACTTCCCACGGTAGGTCGTGCATCAAGGCTGCGGATATGGCAGAAATAGATGGTAATGCATCTCCAGGCAAATGGGGTAAGAACAGCAAACTGCTCCTGGAAAACCTCATGTCCGCCCTGGCCTGGAAGAGCAGCGATGTGCAAAACCTGAGGGAGATGGCGAAATCCGGGCAGGACCCGATTGCCTCGCTGGGTTACGACGGCCCGCTGGCCGCCCTTTCCCTGTCACGGCAGAATCTGTCCGATTATTTCAAGGAACAGGTGGCGGTGGTGACAAATCCCGCCATCGACCGTGAGCGGGAATCGGAGCATTTTTCCACCCGCGTCTATATTGGTTCCCGCCCCCGCTTTACGGGTCCGCCTCAGCAGGGAGTGGAGCTGGCGGTGCCCCGATTGACCGGGGGCAGGCGTGGTGGCCCGGTGGAATCAGATGCGCTCCTTGCCCACCAATTCGGTACCTGCACCATAGAAGCCCTCATGGATGTTTTCCGGGGCCGGGGCAGCCGCCTCATTTCCTGTGTCATGCAGCAGAACGAGTCAATCCAGAATGCGCTGGACCGCCTCACAGGTGAAGCCGTTAGCGCAGTCAGCAGCGGTGCGCGGCTTTTGGTGGTGGATGACGGTGCTGCCTTTGGTCCAGGAAAGAGTTTTCTCGACCCCTTTCTGGTGGTAGCTGTGCTGCATAAGGCGCTCAAGGAGGAACCCCCCGTGGGGGGGGAGTCTTTGCGTCGCCGGGTTTCATTGGCCTTGCGCTCCGGGGCCTTGCGCAATCTCCATGATCTCATCTTTGCCCTCGGCATGGGGGCCGACGCCCTTTGTCCCTACCTCATGTGGGAAATGGCAGGCGCAGAGGAGGCCGGCGTCAAGAATCTCCTTTCCGTCCTTGGCAAGGGGCTGGAAAAGGTCATTTCAACCATGGGGACCCACGAAATCGGAGGCTACGGCAAATACTTCGCCTCCATCGGCCTCTGCCGGCACTTGGCCGGAATTTTCGAGACTCCCAATTTTTGCGGTTCCGGCCAAGGCGGCCTGACCCTGGTCCGTCTGGAGGAGGAAAACCGCGGCCGCAGCAGTGTTGCCCGCAGCCGGGAAAAACAACCGGTGCCGGTACAGTTCCGGCTCTATCCCCGCATCTGGAAGATGGTCGGTGCCGTAGCCAAGATGGAAGAAACCTACGCCGACCTGTCACGCCTGATCCGCCAGCTGGAGGGGAAAACCCCCTCGCCATCCGCCATCTGATAGACTTCCGTTTTCAGGATGAGCTAAGCGTCGACCCGGAAGATGTTGACATGACCGTCGGCAGTCACGATCTGCCCATTCTTTTTTCAGCCATGAGTTTCGGCTCCCAGGGGGAAACTCCCTTCCGCATTTATGCAGAAGCGGCACGCCGCCTCAACATCGTCTGCATGAACGGCGAGGGGGGGGGAGATTGCCGACATGCTGGGACGTTACCGGGAAAACCGCGGTCAGCAAATAGCTTCTGGCCGCTTTGGCGTCAATATGGAGTTTCTCAATTCTGCCGATTTCCTGGAGATCAAGGTGGGGCAGGGGGCGAAGCCGGGAGAAGGGGGACACCTGCCCGGCTTCAAGGGTGACGGCAAAAATTGCCGCTGCCCGTAATGCCACGCCGGGGGTCAGCCTCATTTCCCCCTCCAACAACCACGACATCTATTCCATCGAAGATCTGGCTCAGATTATCGATGAGCTGCGTACTGCCAACCCCAGGGCGAGGATCTCCGTCAAGGTCCCCGCTGTGGCGGGCATTGCCACCATTGCCCTCGGTATTGCCAAGGCAGGCGCCGACATCATCACCATCAGCGGTTATGACGGCGGTACCGGCGCTGCCCGGCGTCATGCCATCAAGTTCGTCGGCCTACCGGCGGACATCGGCGTCAGTGAGGCACATCGGGCTCTGGTGGAGGCCGGTATGCGTCACAAGGTGGAGATTTGGGCCGACGGCGGGGCGCGCACCGGGCGCGATGTGCTGAAGCTGATGCTTCTTGGCGCCAACCGGGTCGGCTTCGGCACCATGGCCATGGTCATCATTGGCTGCACCACCTGTCGCGGCTGCCATCTGGGGACCTGTCACGTGGGAATCGCCTCCCAGATTGAAACGACGGCAGAGGCTGAAGCCAAAGGCTTGAAGCGCTTCGTGCCGAGAGTCCTGGAGAACGGCGTCATCTATGAGACCACCTTTTTCCGCGGCATGGCAAGGGAGATCAGCATCCTCACCGCGAAGCTCGGCTTCAAGCGGACCCAGGACCTGGTCGGCCGAGCCGACCTGCTCTTTCAGGACCGCGGCCTGGAAAACCTTGACCTTTCCGACCTCCTCACTCCGGCAAAGGTTACTGCCGTGGCTGAATCGGAAAACAAGGTCCGCATCATACGCAAGCCTCTCAACTACCTGACCTCCCTTGTCTCCAACCTGGTTCACGATGCCTTTCTCGACGGTGAAACCAGGGTTCGCTATGATGACACCGATGCATCGAGTTCCGATCGAGCCATCGGCACCCATCTGGCTGGAGCAATGGTGCGCGATTTCCAGCAGGGGCGGCTTAACGGCGAGCAGTTGGCGCTGCTGCATTTCCAGCGTGATTCCATCCCGGGTAATGGTCTGGCCGCCTTTAACATCCCCCATATCACCATTCGGGTGGAAGGAGGCGCGCAGGACGGGCTGGGCAAGTCTGCCCGGGGGGGCAAGATCGTCATCCTCAAGGGGGAAAACCGCAATGGCGTCCGTGTCGGCGGCTCTGTCGGCAAGGGCTTGGCCTATGGTGCCCAGGGGGGTACCTTTATCATTCAGGGTAACGCCGACAGCCGCGCCTGTATCCGGCTTTCCGGTGCCGATGTGGTGCTTGGCGGTAAGATACTTTCCCCTCTGGAGGACGCCTGCGGCAATCTGGCGGGGCGTGCCAATCTGAAGGGTTTTGCCTTTGAATACATGACTGCCGGCCGGGTAGTTGTTCTCGGGGACCCAGGTCCGTGGATCTGCTCGGGCATGACTGGCGGAGTTGTTTATTGCCATCTTGACCAGGAAATGGGCATGACCAGGGAGGCCCTGCATCGCCGTTTAGCCAGTGGTGCCGGAGTTGAGATACGTGATCTTGAGGAGAGCGACCTGGGCCAGTCGAGGAGTTGCTGCTCCCCTATCACCGTGAACTTATCAGGTCTCATCAGGAAGAAGAGGCGGATTGGCTGCAGGGGGTCATCGCTTCCTGCCGCAGCCGCTTTGTCAAAATCGTGCCGGAGAAGGTGGTTGTTTCACCGCGCAGTACAGAGTAGTGAATTAATTGCGGTGAGAGCTGCTGCCGCGACCTCGTCCGTTCCCGTCGTTGCCGTAGCTGCGGACCTTGCGGTGGCGGTGGCATCTACACCCTTGGAGGTAATTGCGACGGAATCAAATTTTAGCTACTGCTGGCGGGTGTCCGCTCGCCGCTACGGCTTAGCCGCTCTCTCCCGAGGCCACAGCAGCAGCTTAATCCGACGTTTACTTTTCGCTACTTTCCCCCTCCCTTTACGGGAGGGGATAGGGGAGGGGGGTGGTATTCATGGGTATTGGGAGTTAGGCTAATCGAGCAAGTAAAACAACTGGAGGCAATTATGTCACTGGAAGGAAAAAAGGCGCCTGATTTCGATCTGGAAGGAAGCGACGGCAAGCGACACAGTCTTTCCGATTATGCCGGTAAAACCGTGGTCATATATTTTTATCCCAGGGACAACACCCCCGGCTGCACCAAGGAGGCCTGCGGC
>CAWAFF010000029.1:0-16757 GCA_963780945.1 uncultured delta proteobacterium
ACGGTCTTCGAGCATAACAGCAACGGCATTGAGCAGGAGCTGACCGTCTTTGTACCCGTGGATGAGAGCGGGGGGGAGCCGATCAAACTGCAGCGCCTGCGGCTTACCAACGCCTCCTCCAGGCAGGCGCCGGCTTTCGGTAACCTACTATGTGGAATTGACACTGGGTGAGAACCGCGAAACTTCCCAGATGCATGTCGTAACCAAATGGGATGACGAGGCCCGGGCACTCCTGGCGAAAAACCACTATCACCCCGAGTACGGGGAGCGGGTTGCCTTCGTGGCCACGACACCCCAAGGCCGACTCGTACGGCGGCGACCGCACCGCCTTCATCGGCCGCAACCGCTCGCTGGCCAATCCGGCAGCCATGGAGCTGACCCGGCTGTCACAGCGGACCGGGGCGGGGCTGGACCCGTGCGCGGTGCTGCGGGTCAGCCTGGAACTGGCGCCGGGTGAGCGGCGTGATGATCACCTGCATGCTGGGCCAGGCCGAGTCGGTGGCACAGGCCCGGGAACTGGTGCTCAGCTATCGGGAAGATCAGGCATTGGAGGAGGCGTTTGATCAGACCAGGGCCTGGTGGGACGGCCTGCTCGGCACGATTGAGGTGCATACCCCCGAACTGGCCGCCGACCTCCTGATCAACCGCTGGCTTCAGTACCAGTCCTTGAGCTGCCGCATCTGGGGGCGCTCCGCCTTTTACCAGTCGGGCGGCGCCTTCGGTTTTCGCGACCAGTTGCAGGATGTCATGGCGTTTCTCTACGCCAGGCCCGAACTGGCGCGCGACCAGATCCTGCTGGCCGCCAGCCGGCAGTTCAAGGAGGGGGATGTCCAGCATTGGTGGCATGAGCCGAGCCGGCGCCGGGATCCGTTCGCGTATCTCCGACGACCTGCTCTGGCTCCCGTATGTGGTCGCTCACTACGTCCGGACGACCGGCGATGTGGACATTCTGCAGGCAGAGGTGCCCTTCCTCAACGCCCCTACCCTGGCAGACGATCAGCACGAGGTGTTCTCCATGCCGGAGGTCACCTTTGAACGCGGCCACGCTCTTTGAACACTGCCGGCGCGCTGTCAGCCGCGGCCTGACCAGTCGGTCCCCATGGCCTGCCCCTGATCGGGACGGGCGACTGGAACGACGGCATGAACCTGGTGGGCGCCGGAGGGAAAGGGGAGAGCGTCTGGCTCGCCTGGTTCCTGTGCGATGTGCTGCAGGGGATGGCGGAACTGGCGAGCCTTCTAGCAACAACCGGAACTGAGCCAAACCTATCAGGAGGAGAGGTCTGCCCTGGTCCAGCGGGTCGAACAGGCAGGCTGGGACGGGGAGTGGTATCTGCGGGGGACCTTCGACGATGGCACCCTGCTCGGCTCCGCAGCAAACACTGAGGCGAGGATCGATTCACTGCCCCAATCGTGGGCGTGGCTATCCGGCGCCGCTGATCCGGAGCGGGCGGATCAGGCCCTGGAGTCGGCCTGGCAGCATCTTGTTCGCCAGGATGAGGGAATGGTGCTGCTTTTCGAACCTCCATTCGATAAATCAGAGCCCTCGCCGGGCTACATCAAGGGCTATCCCCCCGGGGTGCGGGAAAACGGTGGTCAGTATACCCATGCAGCTCTCTGGATGGCCATGGCCATGGCCCGTAAAGGGAATGGCGAGCGGGCGGTGCAGATGCTGCGCATGCTCAATCCCATTGAGCATGCCCGCGATGCGGAAGCGGTCTGGCACTACGGGGTTGAGCCCTATGTGGTTGCCGCCGACGTCTACCGGTTGCCCGGCCGGGTTGGACAGGGTGGCTGGTCCTGGTATACCGGTTCGGCAGCATGGATGTACCGTGCCTGGATTGAAGAGGTGCTCGGTCTACAGGTGCAAAGCGGGCAGATGCGGGTGAATCCAGTCATCCCGGCGGCGTGGCCAGGTTTCAGCCTCCGCTATCGCCATGGTGAAACGGTCTATGCGATCCAGGTGGAGAATCCCAACGGCTGCGAACGTGGTGTTGCCTGGGTGGAGATGGATGGACAGCGTGTTACCAGTGGCATCATCCCCTTGGAGCGGGGACTGGTAATCCACCGAGTGGTTGTCATGATGGGAAGCCTGGAGTAGATGTTGGCGAAATATAATTTTTTTTGTAGTAACGTTCCTTGCTCTCCGTTGCATGATGCTGTTTTACATAACAAATAATATTTGACCTATACAAAAGAAGGAAAAGGGAGGAGTATGGAAAGAGTTAAAATCGGCTGCAATTACGTGAAGCAACCTTTTTGGAAGATATCTCTAGGTGTCCCGCTCATCTATCTGCCGATGATTACCACGGTGCCGTTCGTGCTTATCGGAGTTTTTCTGGTAAAAACGCACTTGAAATATGTCGGCGGCATGGACATTAAAAGCTACTGGGATTTTGTTCCCACCTGGATCTCTCACCGGTATGGAAATGGCGAGCAGCCAACCCTCGATATCACTGCGCTTCACCCGGCCCATTACAGGTTCTTCTGGATTTTCAATTGCAAACTCTATTGCCCGTTGAGCGTAGCTCTCTTCAGGTATGCTGCATACCTGGTGAAAATAGTGGAGAACTGGTGGTGCCCATTTTCCCATGATCAAAAGGGGGAGTATGCAGAAGGTGCTATCGATAAGTCCTTTTGGCATGTATATCCAGAGGAGCTCAAAAAGCTGCATCCCGATGATAAACAAAACCCGACCTGGAATGAAAGGGAACAATAGCTTGTCGTGCCACAAAGATAACCGCAGTTCCTGTTGCAAAAGCTGATTTTCACGGGAGTCATGCTTGATGTGTCGGATATTGTATTCACACTGCCAAGCGATGACCCATAGATCCCTTAAGTGAGGTAACAAGCGATGACGATCAAACGCGGTACTGTTGTAAGCCACTCGGTAGCACATGAATGGGGTGTCGGTAAGGTGGTGGAAGTTAGCCCACTCAGTGCAACCATTCAATTCAGTGATGGAATCATCAGGAAAATCGCCTCATCCCATTACACTATCCTCCAGCCAGGCGATCCGGCTGCTTTCGTGCCGATTCCCGATGTTGTTCCAGTTGTCAAGGTACGGGCGGCTGCCAAACGAGTGAAAAAAGTGAAGCAAGTGGAACTGTAGCTGTATATTCCGCTCAGGTGCATGACCTCTTCCCCCCGTTTCTGCTGATTTATTGCCGAAGCGGGGCTGGAAGTGGGCACTACCGCCGCCCCGCTCTTAGATTTACTTCCTTTCACCGCTGCAACCGTCACAGCCGTGACAGTGCCCCTTCTTCTTCCAGATCGAACGATAGAGCAGCCAAACCGCCACCCCGAGAATGGCGGCGGCTATAATCAAATCGACAGTTCCCATAATTCAACCTCCCAGGCCAAGGAGTGTCCCCCCCTGGTAGATGATCAACGCCACGGTCCAGGCGAGGACTGACTGGTAGAGGAAGGCGACGCCGAACCACTTCCACGAGCCGAACTCCTGGCGCATGGCAATGGCTACCACGACGCACGGCATGTAGAGCAGGACAAAGACCATGAAAGCGTAGGCGGTGAGCGGTGTGAACTGTTGCCTGACCTCTGCTTTGAGGGAAGAGTTCTCTTCCTCCTCCTCAAAGGACATGGATGAAATACTGAAAGTTCCGGCCACGTTGCCGGCCGACTCCTTCACTGCCGTGCCGAATGAGGTGACGATCTCCTTCAGGTCCTCACCGAGGGTCGGGGCGGCCTTTTCCTCTTCCTTCTTTGGTGCGTAGATCTCCCCCATGGTGCCGACCACGATTTCCTTGGCAATGATCCCGGTTATCAGCGACGAGGCCGCTTGCCAGGTACCGAAGCCGATCGGCTCGAAGATGGGGGCGATGGCTGCGCCGGTCTTGCCCAGATATGAATCCCGCTTGTTTTCCACGCCCCAAGGGAGGTTGAGGAGGAACCAGACCAAGATGGAGACTGCCAGGATATAGGTGCCCGCCTTGATCAGGAAGTGCTTCCCTTTTTCCCAGGTGTGAAGGCAGAGGCTCTTGAAAGACGGCATCCGGTATGGCGGCAGCTCCATGATGAACATCGGCGCTTCGCCGCGGAAAAGGGTCTTCTTGAAGATCAGATCCCATGACGATGGCCAGGGCGATGCCGAGGACATATAGAGTGACCAGATGCACCGTCCCGGAGTTGTCGGCGAAAAAGATGCCGACAAAGAGGACATAGACCGGCAGACGCGCGCCGCACGACATGAGCGGCAGCAGCAGGGCGGTAAGGGCCTTGTCTCGCGGGTTTTCCAGGGTGCGGGTGGCGTAGATGCCGGGGACGTTGCAGCCGAAGCCGAGCAGCATCGGGATAAAGGATTTGCCGTGCAGGCCGATGGCGTGCATCGCCCGGTCCATGACGAAGGCGGCCCGGGCCATGTAGCCGCTCCCCTCCAGAAAGGTGATGAAGAACATCATGGCGAAGATCACCGGCACGAAGACCAGGACAAAGCCGACCCCGGCGATGACGCCGTCGATTGACCAGCGACACGGTCCAGTCCGGCGCGCCGATCACCCCCAGTATGCCGTCGACCAGCGCTTGAAGGGGCCGTCGATCATGGCGTCGATCCAGTCGCCAAAGGGGGCGGAGAGGTCAAAGGTGAGTTTGAAGACCAGCCACATGGCGGCCAGAAAGATGGGGATGCCGAGGAAGCGGTTGCAGGACGATGCGGTCGATCTTCTCCGTCAACTCCGTCGCTGCTAGCTTCCGGCTTGACCAGACCTCTGGGTCAGTCCGGTGGCAAGGCCATAGCGGGCATCGGCCATGAGCGACTCGATATCTTCGCCGTGAGCCCGTTGCAGATGGTGGAGCGCCTCGGCGAATAGTGGCGTCTTCGCCAAGTTGGCCTCCTTGCTGCACATGTGCATCCCCTTCCATCAGCTTGAGGCACAGCCAGCGCTGCGGATAGCGTTCGGCCAGGGCCGGGTGCTTCTCGTGCAGCCGGCCTGCCATGCAGCTCGGCGGCGGTACTCGATGTCCTCACCGTAGCTGAGCTCGCGCGGAGCTGGTTGACCGAGGTGCATCCGCCGTTGCAAGGCGCTCTTCAGAAGTTCGTCCAGGCCGCTCTTCTTGGTGGCGGAGGTGGGGATGACGGTGACCCCGAGCATCTTTTCGATGCCGGTGATATCGATCCGATAGCCCTTGGCCTCGGCCTCGTCATAGATGTTCAGGGCCATGACCATCGGGATGCCCAGTTCCAGCAGCTGCACCGTCAGGTAGAGGTTACGCTCCAGGTTGGTGGCAGTCGACGACATTGAGGATCAGGTCCGGCTTCTCGTGGACCAGATAGTCGCGGGCGATGATCTCCTCCTGGGTATAGGGGGAGAGGGAATAGGTGCCGGGCAGGTCCACCAGCCGGATGCTGCGGCCCCAAATTCGAAGTTGGCTTCCTTCTTTCTCCACGGTGACACCGGCCCAGTTGCCGACATGCAGCCGGCTGCCGGCAATGGCGTTGATCAGGGTGGATTTGCCGGCATTGGGGTTGCCGGCAACTGCCACGGTGATGGTACGCTTCTCGACGGGTCGCAGATTGCCCGAGCGGTCGGAGACAGGGATGCTCTGGTCGCTGGCTGGTGCGCATGCAGGTTGTGTGCTCATTTCGCCACCTCCACGCTGATGCCTTCCGCCTCTTTTTGCGCAGCGAAAGATTATAGCTTTTCACGGTGATTTCGATGGGGTCGCCTAGTGGAGCGACCTTCAATACTTTGACCTCTACCCCCACCAGCACTCCCATATCCATAAGCCGTCGTTTCAGGGGGCCGATTGAGCCAATGGCTGTAATTATTGCCTTTTCACCTGGTTTTAGCTTTGCCAGATTCATCACTGCCTCCTTACCATTATTTTCATCGCCATGGCGCGTGCCAGAGCTATTCTCGATTCATCCACCTTTAGCAGAAGAGGCCCTGAACCACCATTGGTGAGCATTTCCACAGTTTTACCCACACGTAACCCCATGTCCTCAACCCGACAATCGCTTTTTGAAGCCGTCTCATTTATGGCTGGCAACCTCACCGCCACAATTTCCCCTTTTTCACCCATGCTCAATAAACCCAATGGGACCATTTCTTTCTCCTTAAAAGCGGTAGGCGAGGCCTGCCAAGTATGAAATATCGGCTTCAGGGCTGTTCAAGCCACCTTTAATGCCCAGATCCAGATCAAGGTTCTCAGTCACTGAGTAGATAGCTCCTCCAACAATAAAGGCAGGCCAGGTTCCAGAACCACGGTCACCATTGGATTCCATTCCCACGTTTGCCACCAGCTGCAGGTCTTTCACCACTTCACAGGTTGCAGCCACTGAGGTATGCCAGATGTCACGGCGGTTGCTATCCTTGTCCGCGTCCAGTTTGAATTTGTTTTGGGTATAGGAGGCGTTTGCGTGGAAAGTGAACGGCTCAAATTCCTGGGAAGCGATCATCGTCATCCCATAGGAGGCCCTGCCGTTGCCCAAGCCTCGATTTTCGTTGCCGGAGGGTAGTGTCAATGCCGGCTTTAGAGCCAAGCTGAACCCCTTGTGCTGAAAAAAACGCCACTTGAGCTCCAGGGAAAGGTCACCGATACCATTCTCGTCGCCAGTCAAGACACCATCTTCCTTGAGACGGTTCCAGACCCAGGGCGCGCCAATGACCAAGTCGATGTTGTCTAAAAGTCCAACCGAGAAGGCTGCTGCCAGTTCAGCCCCCTTTTCCCGAGCCTCCACCCCTTCAAACACTTCCCTGTCCCGGCTCACCTCACCGTTCATCTCCAGTTGAAAATTGCCCTTGCCCTGTGTTCCGGTATCATCTGTGATCAACGGATGTGCCGCGAATGCGGAACCGCTCAATCCAACGACAACACTTGCCACTACCAACAGTTTCTTGATCACTTCCCTTCCCTCCAATGGTTGCTTGTTTTAAGTATATTATAATTAGTCCAGCACTGCTGCCGGGGTGGGAAGCCTGCCCTTTTACCTGGTGCAGTCATGGTTAATGATTGTGAATATTGTTTTCATTTGCAGTGCGCAAAAAAGCGGTTGCCTTGGGTAAAGAGTCACTTTGCAAACAGTCATAGGGGGACGAGCAGGTTGCCAAACCGGCGGCCATCTGGTTGCGGCAACAGCGGAATGTTTCCGCCAGGCGAAGACTTGCCTGTGGGTTGCCATAGATCTTCCAGGGCCCTTGACAGCTGAAGGGGATCTTGGCCAGGCCCATGAATCCCACCACATCCTTGAGTGGGTAGCCGAGAAAAATGCCTATTTCGTGGGGAAACGTTCCGGAGACAAGGCGGTTCTTCAGCTTGTCCAGCACTTTGTCCAGGTCCATATCATCCTGATAGCCGGCCCGACGAAGGATGATGCGGACGGCCGGGGTGTCCAGGAGTCGGGTGAGGGCCGCGGGTTGATAAAGGAGTACCAGTGCGGAATCGCCCCGGTCTACCAGCTCAAAGGTCTCAAAACAGGTGGCGCCAACAACTTCCTGACCCCACTTTTCCCAAAGCAGGTAAGGGTTTCTGCCGCATGCATAGGTCCGGTTAGGAATGGAAAAGAGATTGGCGGGTTTTACCCCGGCGATCACCTCGGCCGATTCAAGGGCAAGAAACGAGGCAAGGCAGTCCTGGGGCTTAAAAAAGCGGCTGGCGATATCCCTCCACACTGTACGGCGAATGGCCGGTGACCTCTTGGCAGACTCACCACAGTTCGTGTGCTTGTCACTACTCGCTGCAGATTTTTGGACGCCGGCATGAGAAAGCTGTATTTGTCCCATGTGTTCCCTCCTTAAAAGGTAATCGGGAGTTTATGGAAATTGAAAGTCATTGTCAACAAGTTTCTTGTTTATTTATTCCGGCCTTCTAAAAGTGGCCTCAGCAGCTGCAGTCACCTCCTCAGAATGGAGCCGGACAAAATAAAAAGGCACCCCATTCTATCTGGGGTGCCTTTTTGTCAATTTATGCCAGCGGGGAGCGTAACTCCTCCGCTCTATAATTATTTCTGCTGCGCCCTGATCATTTCCACTTCCAGGGTGATTGTTATCTCTTCGCCCACTGCAACGCCACCGGTTTCAAGTGCGGTGTTCCAGACCAGGCCAAAGTCCTTGCGATTGATCGTGGTTGTGGCAGTAGTGCCCCGACGGATATTGCCCCAGGGGTCCTTGCTCTCCTTGGAAAACCCTTCCACATTGAGGACTACCGGACGGGTAATACCGTGCAAGGTCAGGTCTCCGGTAACTTTAAAGCCATTCTTGCCCGCCTTGGCAACTTTTTTGGAGACAAAGGTCATGGTCGGGTATTTTGCCACGTCGAAGAAATCGGCACCGCGCAGATGCTCATCGCGCTTCGGCACGTTGGTGTTGACGGAATTGGTATCAATGGTCACCGTTACTTTTGACTTGGTGATGTCCTTGTCATCTAGATCAAGAACGCCGGTGTGCTTGTCAAAGGTACCCTTGACGTTGGATACCATCAGGTGGCGCACCTTGAAGCCGACACTTGAGTGATCGGGGTCGATGTTCCAGGTGGAGGCAGAAGCTACGAGTGGCATGGCCAAAGCAATGAGGGCTGTTGCGGATAAAATAAGTTTTTTCATGATGTTTCTCCTTGTTTGATCTTGTTGATTATTCAGATAGTTTAATGTCGAATTAATAGATTAATTTTTTTTTCGGTTGCTTTTTAGTGGTGTCCCCCCTCCTTTATGCCCAGTTTTTTGCACAACTTTCCCAGTTGCTCCTGCTCCTCATGGGAGAGTGCAGCCATTTCCAAAACGATGGCCGCTTCGACCCTGGCAAAGACCGTGGCGATCAGCTCAGCTCCGGGTTCGGTGAGATGCACCGTCAGGTAGCGACGGTCCTCGATGTCCCTCTCCCGCCTGACCAGTTTTCGCTTCTCCAGGTTGTCAATAACCATGGTGATATTGCCGGTACTCTTCAGAATTTTTTCTGCCAAGTCCCGCTGGCATAGTGGCCCTTTGTGATACAACGCCTCCAGAACGCCAAACTGGCTGATGGTAAGACCAGACGCCGACATGAAGCGGTTGACGCGGCTGGTGACGGACTCCGCTGCCCGCATCAGCTTGGTGTAGGAGTTCAAGGCTTGATATGATGGGTTAATTGGGTTTTTTCATGTAAAAAAGACCTCAATTGATTTGGCGTGATGTGATTTAATATTAAACTATATCGTTGGCGTATAACTGTCAAGTTTTTTTCTGAGGCTGCCCTGGTTTACGGCGGGAAATTCAGGATTTGCAGCTGCAACTGCACGAACAGGCTAATCCCTTAGCTTTACTGAATGCCTCTCGCCCTTCCTTCCATGAAAGAAAGGCTATTAGCAGCGCACCTATAGCATCAAGACTGCCGATGCCGGTAAGCTCGTAGCCGATACTGGCGACCATCAGCACCAGGGAAAGATAAAGACAGGCTTTGGAGCAGGCGGCGTCGGCGAGTATGGCGGGGGATGAAAGTGCTCTGCCAACTTTCATTTTCTTGCGGATTAAAAGCCACATGAAGGAGATTGAAATACCGGAGATGATAATCCCCCACAGGGTCGTTTCCGGCTTGTGGTTTTGCTGAATACTGATAATTGCTGATGCGATCAGTCCGACAGTTAGAATATAGAAGGAGCTGCCGGTAATTTTCAGGGCGCGCTGTTCGAAACTGTCCCTGCTTTCCTCCCCTTTGGTTCTGATCCGGCCGAGCATGTGCCAGACTCCCACTGCCGAAATAACCTCGATGAAGGAATCCACGCCGAAACCGAATAGTGCCAGGGTTTCATCGGCAGCGCCCAGTCCCATGGAAGCCAGACCCTCGATAAGGTTGTAGAAGATAGTAATTATGGCAAGCAGATTTGCCCTTTGATAGAGATCAGCTTTGCTGTTTGTATCCATCTGGATGTTTTCTCCCGTGCTTTTTTGGTTGGTTATCTTTTACCAAATAATTACATTATAATTTTTTAAAGATTCTATACTTTTAGGTGACGCGATTCTTTCTCAAAAAAGGATTTCAACCATGAAAATTCTGCTGGTTTACCCTTATTATCCCGATACCTTCTGGAGTTTTCGCCACGCTTTAAAATTTATCGGCAGAAAGGCTAGCTTTCCTCCGCTGGGACTTTTGACTGTGGCGGCCATGCTTCCTCTCCACTGGGATAAGAGACTGGTGGATATCAATGTAAGCCCGCTGACAGACCGCGATATCATCTGGGCCGACTATGTCTTTATCAGTGCCATGAGCATCCAGCGGGAGTCGGCAGAAAAGGTAATCACCCGTTGTCGGGCACTGGGCGTCAAAACCGTCGCCGGCGGCCCTCTTTTTACTGCCTACCACGACCAATATCCGGACGTTGATCATCTTGTGCTGGGAGAGGCTGAAATAACACTGCAGCCGTTTCTGGATGACTTGGAGCGAAAGTCACCGCGGCATATCTACAGTGATGAACGGCGAGCAACCTTGGCCGACACCCCAATTCCCCTTTGGGAGCTGGCAGATTTAAAAAAATATGCTGCTATGAATATTCAGTATTCAAGGGGGTGCCCGTTTGACTGCGAGTTTTGCGACATCACAGCGCTGTTTGGCAGAAAGCCGCGCACCAAACCGCTCTTGAAGCTGCTAGCAGAGCTGGATAGTCTTTATGAGTGGGGATGGCGAGGTTCAATCTTTTTTGTAGACGATAATTTCATCGGCGACAAGCAAAAACTGAAACGGGAACTACTGCCGGAAATTATCCAATGGATGCAAGAAAGGGGGCGGCCTTTCTATTTTTACACTGAGGCGTCAATAGACCTTGCTGACGATGACGAACTGGTCAGTTTGATGGTGCATGCGGGTTTCCAGGAGGTATTTATCGGCATCGAGACCCCCCATGATGCTGCTTTAGCTGAGAGCGGCAAACTACAGAATAAAAACCGCGATATGCTTGCGTCTGTACAACGCCTCCAGCAGGCGGGACTTCAAGTCCATGCCGGATTTATTGTCGGTTTTGACAGCGATCCGCCAACCATTTTCGAGAGTCAGATACGGTTTATCCAGGAGAGCGGCATTGCAACTGCCATGGTAGGTGTCCTCATCGCTCTGCGGGGAACCCGCTTATATAAGCGACTCCATCAGGAGGGGCGGTTGATGGGAGATGCCTCAGGCAACAACATGGCTGTTTCACTCAATTATGTGCCGAAGATGGAAACCGCCACCCTTATCGGCGGTTACAGGACAATCCTCGACTATATTTACTCTCCCGATAACTACTATAAAAGAGTAAGAAGGCTCCTTGGGGAATATCGGCCGCTCAATTTTGGGAAATTTACTGTTCAGCGTGGCTACCTTGCAGCTCTTTGCAAGTCAGTGCTATTTCTGGGAGTCATTGGCAAAGAGCGCTACCATTTCTGGAAGCTAATTTGCTGGTCGCTTATCCGCAAGCCACGCCTTTTCCCGCTGGCTATTACCTACGCCATATATGGGTATCACTTCAGGAAAGTTGCGGAAAAACTGAGAGCAAGCAATACCGTGTAAATAATTAATAATGATTTAATAAAAAATTATTATTAATGCTATTGACATTGTATGCCTGGATGATTAGAATATCTTTACAAAAGATAGCCTGTTAATGGCGCTCCTGCCAAATAACAGTCAGGAGAATGATTTCTAAACTAAACGTCAAAAGTGACTGCTGGATCTGATTGGGAAAAGAAACGCACTATATATGGTTTGGCCGGGGCGCTGCTCCTCCTTCGGGCACCCGGCCCTTTTTCAATCCCAAGATGGTGTTTGTTGATAATTCGGAAGTTCCAGTGGGCTGCAATATACTGCATTGCCTGCTGTAGTCCTCGCGGACGAACCAGTCTTCATCAACTTTCCACGGCATCCCCAGCTCCTCTTGCCTTGCAAATCACAGCTCAGGACGCGTTAAATTAAAGAGTATCCGTATGCCCGAAGCTTTCGAGGAATCAATGGATAAGGTTTTAAGACTCTTGATCGTAGATGATTCAAGAGAAGATGCTGAGCTGTTGCTGCATGCCCTGTGTCAAGGCGGATATGAAATTTACCATGTGATCGTCGAGACTGAGGTAGCAATGCGGGAGGCCCTTGAAACGGCAGAGTGGGATGTAATCACCTCTGACCACGCCATGCCCCATTTTAGTGCTCCAGCAGCCCTTTCACTGGCAAAGGAGCTGCGTCCTGATTTACCCTTTATCATCGTATCTGGAGAGATTAACCTGAACCTGGCTGTTTCCCTGATGAAGGGCGGGGCACACGATTATATCCAGAAGAGAGAAATGGCGCGTCTGGTCCCGGCGATAGAAAGGGAGTTGCGGGAGGTGGCGGCTCGTCGCGAACGAAAGCGCGTAGACGCAGCCCTGCTTGCCTCAGAGATTCGCTACAGGCGGCTGTTTGAAACGGCCAAGGATGGCATTTTACTGCTGGATGCTGAGAGCGGCAAAATTACCGATGTTAACCCATCACTAAATGAGATGCTCGGTTATTCCAGCGTTGAGCTAATCGGCAAAAAATTGTGGAAGACGGATATCTTTGCCGATACTTTTGCCAGCAAAAGAGCTTTTAACGAGCTGGAAAGAAAGGGATTTATCCGTTACGACGATATGTCACTTCTAACCAGGAGTGGCCAGCGGATTGATGTGGAATTCATCAGTAATGTTTATGCGGTAGATGACCGGAAAGTCATCCAATGCAATATGCGCAATATTACCGACCGGAAGCAGGCGGAAGGTCAGGTAAAGATTCTTGATACATATCTGGAAGCCAGGGCTGCAGAACTGGAGGCAGCGAATATACAGCTGGAGGCTTTTAACTATACCGTTTCGCACGATTTGCGCGCACCCCTGACCAACATCCATGGTTATTGCCAGGTTCTGATGGAACAATGCCGCACCATCCTTGACGACAGGTACCAAGGTTATCTGGGGGAAATAAACAAAGGTGTGCTGCGCATGAACAAGCTTATCGACAGTCTTCTTAACTTGTCACTGGTGACCAGAAGTGAGTTACGCAGGGATTCGGTGAATTTGTCGGAGACCGCCAGAGCCATTGCTGCAGAATTGAGGATGAGAGAGCCGCAGCGCAAAGTAAATTTCGAAATTGAAGAAAATATAGTTGTAAATGGAGATAGTAATCTTTTGCAGGTTGTCCTTGAAAATCTGCTTGGTAATGCCTGGAAATATACCAGCAAAAGGAACCTGGCTGAAATCAAGTTTGGCGTAACAGATCATGGCGGAAAGCGCGCCTGTTTTGTCCGTGACAACGGCGCCGGTTTTGATATGGCAAATTGCGAGAAGCTTTTTACCGTTTTCCATCGATTGAATGATTCAGAGGATTTCGAAGGCTTTGGCATCGGCCTTGCCACTGTGAAAAGGATCATCCAAAGCCATGGGGGATGGGTCATTGGAGAGGGGGAGACAGGCAAAGGGGCGACATTCTACTTCACGCTTGACGACCAGCTCCAGACGGTTATCCCTGACGAGAAAGGAGATGTCTTTATGGCACAGACATGAACGAGGAATGTAATGGCAGAAACTTTAGAGTTGTTTAAATATCTAGTTAGGAGGGGTAAATGAAAAAAATTAAGGTCTTTTCACTGGTCATTGCTTTTCTTCTTAGCGCCAATCTATCGTTGGCAGCAGATGGAGGAGAGAAGCCAATGAATTACTTGGCAGTCAAGGCAGGTATGTACTCCCCCAGCAATGATTTTGATGTACAGGAAATCGCTGGCGAGAGCACCGTTAGCCGCCTTGATAGCAGGGTCGGATTTGCTGGAGAGGTTGCCTTTGGACGTCATATTAATCGGGTGCTTGCCATGGAACTGGGGGCAGGATACTTTGAGAGCGACGGCACCCGGGAACTTCTAGAAGACGCCAGGCTGAGGGTAGTGCCAGTGGTCATCACTGCAAAGGTCATGCTTCCAATCGGGCCGGTTGACCCCTATGCCGAGTTTGGCGTAGGAGGCTATTTTAACGAGGTTCGCAATTTCGATATTGGTGGAACTTCTGGCACCAAGGCTATGTTCGGTCTTCATGCCGGGATCGGCATCGATTTTAATATCACAGATACTTTCTTTTTAGGTCTCGAGGGAAAATATCTGTGGACAGACGATTCATGGGGAAGTTCGTATACAAAGTTGGACGGATTTATTACAACTGCCAATTTTGGCTTCCGCTACTGAGAAATCACGCCGAAATGCAAGAAGTGATAGCCGGGCATATGACGAGGCCGGCTATCACTTTTGGATTTACAATCTTCGTCCTTGAATCAGGTTAACCAAGAAAACCACGATGGCAATAACGAGCAGGATGTGGATCAATCCCCCCATCGTGTAAGACGTTACCAAGCCCAGTAACCAAAGAACCAAAAGAATAGCGATGATAGTCCAGAGCATGATGAACCTCCTTTCCTACTGGGAGTCTGGCCCGAAAAAATCTTAGCTACTTGACGATTAGATTATTTTTTACCTCTTTGACTCCTTCAATATTTTCGGCAACTTCGCCGGCCCTTTTTGCATTTTGCGGCGAATCCACAAATCCACTCAGCTGCACTTTCCCCTGATAAGTTTCAACCGAGATATGGGTAGCTTTCAGTGCTGGGTCGCCAAGAATGGCAGATTTTACCTTGGTAGTAATTACTGAGTCATCCAGATATTGTCCGGCAGTTTCTGGCTTTTGCGGGGAGGCGCAACCGGCAAGCATGAGGAACAAGCCAAAAGCCAGCATCGATCTGACAACGAGATTAGGTGCCATCTTCGCCTCCTATCGAAAGAAGTGGCATTGTTTAGGTTAATTATAATTAACTGTAGCCCGCTGTCAATGGTACTGTGCCGGCCCAGCGAGGGCTGGATAACGAGGAGGCAAGAGAAAGGCAATGGCTCTGAGTGGCTATATCTTATGCAGGTCAATCATTTTTTGTTCGTACAGGTAATCTGTTTCCGCAATACGTGAGGTGTTGGCGAGCCTGGCCACAATCTCCCTGATCTTTTCCAGTTCTTTTCGTATTTGCCCCATGGATGCGGAGACAGTTTCGCCTGATGCAAGATCTTTTTCCAGCATATAGAGGTTGCCGTAGATGGTGGTTAAAGGATTATTAATTTCGTGACTGAGGGCAACTGCCATCTCTTTAAAAAGCTTGAGCTTTTCCAGTTCGATTGATTGCTTGGCCAGGCTTTGTGCCGCCAGGTGCGTCTTTATTCGAGCCAGCAGTTCCTGGGGGTAAAAAGGCTTGATGATATAGTCGACAGCACCGGCCTCGAATCCCTTGACCTTTTCATGTTCCGCATTCATGGCCGTGATAAATATGATGGGTATTTCTTTGGTTGTTTTATCGTCCTTTAGTTTTCTGCAGATTTCATAGCCATTCATGGTCGGTAGGTGAATGTCCAGCAGGATAAGGTTGGGAGGGTGGCTATAGGCAGCGGCGATGCCTGGCGTCCCGTCACCCTGAAAATCCAGGGAATATTCACCTTCCAGGATATCTGCCAATTGAGCCTGTGCAACTTGGCTGTCCTCAATAATGAGAATTCTTTCCACAATCTCTAACCTCTTTTCCCTAAAAACAACATTCTATCCATATCAGTTTTGTTGTCAACAGTTGAAACTTTGAAGTACTTAGGTGGTAGCCGTTATCCTGGTTTTCAATGATACTGAATGGCCTGTTAGTGATAGTAAAAATAACGGCTTGTCCTTTGTGTTATTCAATTTGCCTTTACGTGCTATGTTCATTGGATAAAGACTGTAATATCAACATGCTATGAGGGGTGGTCGCTACATCGGTAACCGCTATATTAAATGCTTTTTTAACTTGACTCCTGTGTAGTCATTAAGTAGAATGCGGTTCTAATTTTTGCCAGGGACAGCTCCTCCCACTGTCTTTATTGTTTGACGCTCAAGCTTTAAGTTATCTTATTACAAATGATCTCTGGTGATCTTGTTTGTAAACATCAAAACAAAACAGGAGGAACAAAATGTCTGAGTATGGCACTCTGCAAGACCGCGTCCGTTGTAAATCCCTCATGAACAAGGTCATGAAGGCTGAGGACACAATCCAGTTTTTCAAGTCCGGCATGAATCTCGGCTGGTCCGGCTTTACCCCGGCCGGCTATCCGAAAGTGGTACCTATTGCTTTAGCCGAGCACGTTGAGAAGAATAACCTGCAGGGAAAGCTAAAGTTCAATCTCTTCATTGGTGCCTCTGTCGGCGCTGAGACTGAGGACCGCTGGGCGATAAACGACATGATCGACCGCCGTTGGCCCTACCAGACCGGTAAAAACATAGCTGCCGGCATCAATGCAGGACGCATTCGTATGGGCGATAAGCATCTCTCCCTCTTTGCCCAGGATCTGGGCTATGGTTTTTATACCAAGGATTCCGAAAGTGGCAAACTTGACCTCGCCATTATCGAAGTTTCTGCAATTACCGAAGATGGCGGGCTGGTTCCGACCTCCTCCTGCGGCGTAATTCCTGAAATTCTCATGATTTGCGATCGGATCATCGTCGAAGTAAACACTGGCCAGCCTTCCTTCGAAGGGATTCATGACCTGCTTACTCCTGCGACTCCGCCTAACCGCCAGCCATTTAATATCGTCAAGGCTGACTCCCGAATCGGCTCCACCTCTATCCCCTGTGACCCAAGCAAAATCATCGCCGTGGTCGAGTCAAAGCTTCGTGACCAGGGCCGCGCTTTCGCCGAGCAGGACGACACTTCGGAAGCCATTGCCAATCACGTCATTGATTTCTTCACTCAGGAAGTGAAAGCCGGCCGTTTGCCAAAGAACCTTCTGCCTCTTCAGTCCGAGCAATACAT
>CAWAFF010000030.1:0-24640 GCA_963780945.1 uncultured delta proteobacterium
GATGTATTGCTAACCGATCGTAGCGTGGATAGACATCGTCAAAAAATGAAGAATCAGGTTGACCCTGGGTCTGGACGAAAACGAGCTTTTTTCCAGGCGCCAAACGACTTGGGTTGGCTGCGGTTCGATAGTCGGGGGTAAAGTACGAAAACAATCGATCGAAAAAGGTCTTGAACTGACCGGTTACGTCACCGAAGTAAACAGGCGAGGCCAGAAGGATCACCTCCGCTGCGGCAACCGCATTCAGGACATCGGTAAGATCATCCTCCAGCACACAATGATCCTCTCCGGTCTTGCAGGCCAAACAAGCCTGGCAACCACGGTAATTGTAATCATTGAGATGGTAGACATTGACCTGCTTCCCAAATTTAATTGCCTCATCAAGAAATGCCTTGGTCAGGGCGGCACTGTTGCCGGTCCGCCTTGGACTGCCAAGAAGCGCTACTATGCTCATGCTGCGTTCCTCCTTAAATATATTTAGAATATTTCACTGCCCGTCTTTAGCCCTGATGATTCAGACCGCCGCTACCGCTATCGGTCCAGACAACGATCCTTTTTTCCAGGAGCTTCAGCATCAAGTCGGTTAACACCGCCAGGGCGGTTATGACCGTTGCCCCGGCAAAGATCCGTTGTACGTGATAACTTTCCTGACTCTGCACCACCAGCCAGCCTAAACCGCTACTTGCCCCCATCATCTCTGAAGCAATGAGCATGATGAAAGCGTAGCCTGCAGCCAGTCTCAGACCGGTAAAAATAGAAGGAGCCGAAGCAGGCAGCACAACCTGATAAAACAGTTGCACCCTTCCCAGTCCCAGGGATCTGGCTGCCTTCAGCAGCTGCGGATCAACGGCCCGGATGCCGGAGATGGTGCTGAAGGTTATGGGCCAGATGCAGAGCCAGCCAATAATGAAGATCTTTGCCCCCTCACCTATCCCGAGAAAGAAGATGATGATATGGGCAAGTATCACCGGATTTGCCTGGGCAAAGAGTTCCATCAGCGGTTCAAGCCCCTCCTGCAGCCGGGGGAACCATCCTCCCAGCAGCAGGCCCAGGGGCAGACCGATAGCTATGGCCGCCATCAGTCCGCTGAAGGCACGTTGCAGGCTGACCAGGGTATGGGTGAGTAAATCGCCGTTTTCCAGCAGTTCCTTTATGGTCACCAGGACACCCGAAAGTGGCGGAATAAAGAGTGGATCAACCAATCCCACCCTTGGCAGCAGTTCCCAGACCAGAAGAGCTACAACAACAGCAGTTAATTGTCTTGCTATCAAAGATTTCATATAACCCCACTTACTGATGATGCTCCTCATCCATTTTCATATCGTCCATATTCATATCACCGCCATGTCCGGCAGGCGATCCTGCATGGCCGCCTCCCCCCTCCTCCGTCATGGCGTGGTGGCCATGGTGCCCTGCGTGCATGCTGGATCCCCCTTTTGCCGCCTCCCTGTTGTTCTTGTCCACCTCAATTCCACCAAGAACAACTGGCCAGAATTACGGTACATGCAAAAGCGACCATCACCGATTTTCCCGGACGCAAAATCACCGGCACTGGCCCTGCCTGTGGCTGAAATGCTGCCTCGTCCTGCCAGGAAAACAGCGCACGTTCCAGATAAAGCAGAAACCGGTTCAAGACGAATCCGAGCAGGATTATGAAAGTAGCGCCGGCATAGATGCGGGGTATCAGGTAATTCATGGCCGAGTTGTGTACCAGCCAACCGAGCCCTGCGCTGGCGCCAAGCATCTCCGCCGCCACCAGGATGTAAAAAGTCAGGCAGGCGCCGATTCTGATGCCAACAAAAATGGTGGGCAGCGCTGCCGGCACAATGACCTTGAGCAACAGTTCCAGGGATGAGATTCCCATGGAGCTTGCGGTTTTGATCTGGATCGACTCCACCTGGCGGGCGGCGGTGATGGTGTAGAAAAGAACGGGCCAGAGACAAACCCAGGCTACCACCGCAATTTTGGCTGTCTCGCCGATGCCGAAAAAGAGCACAAACACCGGCAGCAGGCTAAATGGGTTGACCTGGCTCAGAACACGCAATACAGGATCAATGGCCTCTGCAAAGTGATGATGTTGTCGGCCGAGCAAGAGACCGAGTGGCAAAGCCACGACCAGGGCCAGGACCAGCCCGGTGCTGGCCCGCCAGATGCTCACCAGCAAATGGATCTGTAAGGTTCCGTCCGCGAACAGCTTCCCTATCTCCACCACAACGGTGGAAAGGGGAGAAGGAAGTAGGGGTCGATCCATTCCAGCCGTGGGCTGATTTCCCAGAGAAGGAGAAAAACCATGACGCCTGAAGAACGAAGCAGCCATCTTTTTAAAATGTCGGGTATATTTGGCATAGGATTGCCCCTGGCTACAGAGCTGCCGACGGCGAAATGGCATCGGCAACCGGCCGTGGTGTCGAGGGATACCCGTGTCTCGGGCTGATGATTCTGCAAAAGCTCCCAGATCTTGTGCCGGACCCAGCCGAACTCGGCGGAAGAGCGGATATCGCTGTTGTGCCGCGGCCGGGGCAGATCTATTTTGACGATCTCCCGCAGGGTACCAGGGTTGGCAGTCAACACGGCGACTCGGTCTCCAAGGAAGGCCGCTTCTTCGATGCTATGGGTAACAAAGACGATGGTCTTTCTTCGTCGCCTCCCAGATACGCAGGAGTTCATCCTGCAAGTTCTCACGGGTCTGGGCATCCACGGCGGCAAAAGGTTCGTCCATGAGGAGCACATCGGGATCATAGGCCAGTGCTCTGGCGATAGCGACCCGCTGCTTCATGCCGCCGGACAGTTCGTGGGGAAAGCGATCAGCAAAACCATCAAGGCCAACCAGGCTGATGAAATGGTCGCTGATGGCCTTGCGTTGCCCCTTGGGGACCTTCTTGATCTCCAGGCCGAACTCAACGTTCTGCCGGACGGTGCGCCAGGGAAACAGGGCGTAACCCTGCAGGACGATGCCCCGGTCCAGGGCCGGACCGGTCACCTGCTTGCCGTCGATATAGACGGCGCCGGAGGTGGGATGGGCAAGCCCGGCCAGAATGTCCAGCAGGGTCGATTTGCCGCAGCCGGAAGGGCCAACCAGAACCAGGAACTCCCCCTTCTGCACTTCCAGGTTAATGTCCTTGAGTGCAATAAAATCTCGAGCCGCCTCCGCCTTGAACGCTTCAAGTGAAAGATGCGGTTGATGTCCCTGACGACGATCTTGGCGTCGGCTGCTGTCTGATTGGAAATATCTGTAATAGTTCCCATAATGATTGCTCCTGTCTTGTTTTTTCACCGCAAACCACCCATGTTTCAGAACGGCGGATTTTTCGTCCTGGCAAGGCTGTCGAAGGTTTGCGCGGAGGCGTAGCAGAGCTACGCCGCACAAGCAGGCCTGAAGACTTACGCAGCCAGGGCGGAAAAGCCACCGTTCCCAACCTACAGAGGCCCGCCGTATTTGTATGCCACGTCTTCCATCAACGCCAGCCCCCCCGATACCCGGCATAGGTGCGATCCACGATCAGCCGGTCATAAACAGGAAAAGCAACACTGACCTGCATGGCGTTCAATTCATCCACAGCAATATGCTTTTCCAAGGAACTGGCCAGAATCAGCTGCAGAGTATGCTCCCGCAAAAGCAAACGGATCCTGTGGGAATCAATCTCGAAATGCACCTCAGGCGTAACGGTACTTTCCAGCCCTTCGGTCAGGTGACGAAAATATCGGCCCGGAATTCTTCCGGCGGATCATCGGTAATGATCACCACCTCCGGTAGCCACCCCAGCTCGTTGCTCCCGTAGCGGGTGAGGCCAATGGCCGTGCCCGTATCGGCGACGATGGCGGTATAGGCATGGGGGAGCGCCATCATGGCGATATCGGCCATATATTCGGTAAACCGGTAGGCGCGGTGTTCTTCGGCAGCGATAACCTTTTCCACCCTCGTGCGCCGAAGCTGCAGACGACGGCCCAGGAAACGGAGGAAGGTCGAGGTGTCTCTTCGGTCCGATCGGCACTGAAGGTATCACCAGATAGGGGGTGCCGAACTTGTCTTCCAGCTTTCTGGCGGTAGAACGCCGGACCAGGGGGAAAAAACCAGGTTCAGTTCGGCCGAGGGAATGCTTTTCAGCGCCTCCAGCCCATTATTTTCGGTGAAGATCATGTTGGCCGGTCAGGCCGATCCGCTCAAGCAGGTCCTTTATCACCTGAAGGTTGCCCTTCCAGAAGACATGCTGGTAGGGAACGATTCCCAGCAGGTTCACCTGCTTGCGCACCACCGGGAGCGGGGTCAAAAGCTGGTCGATGACCGCGTCCAGGAACTGCTCGTAGCCATGGTAGGAGTTCCCTAGAAAGCCAGCGGTGTTGACGTGGATGATGGGGACCTGGTCCCGGAACTCCTTCACCACGGCCTTCACGTCGTCCCCGATCAGGGCCGGGACACACCCGGACACCACAGCGAAGAGGTCGCCGCGCACCACCGAGATGGTGGACTTGATCAGGGCGCGCAGCTTCTCCTCGCCGCCGAAGACCGCATGCTCCTCCACCAGACAGGAGCAGGGAGTGCTGGTGTTCCCCTGGGGGCCGGCGCCGTTCAGCCCGGCGCCGAAATTCTGCCCGAAGTTCTGGGCCATGCCGCAGCCGGCGCCCGAGTGCAGGATCGGCACAGTGCCGAAGGTGGCAATAGCCGCCATGTAGGCCCCACCCAGGCGCATGAGAAACGAGGCGCTTCCACCACCCGGGATATTTCGGTTCTTCCTTTGTACGTAATGGCGTAATGGTTCCCATCTATCACCCCTCCTTCTTGGTAAAGTGCAGCGGATCGGGCTGTTCATACCACCAGTCGTTGTATGAATCGGGGGTTTTTGCCAACATGGTCTTCTGGAAAGCCTTGTTTTTCATGGACTGCAACAGAAAATTGCCATAGGCGATGGCCCCCTTGTAGCCGGCCTGGGCGCTCCACTGCCGGGAATCGCCGCGCAGGGCATGAATACGGGTGATCCCTTTTCCCGTTTGTAAGCGCTGCCCTGAAATGGACAGGTCAAGGCCACGTCGGGATCGTACTTGCGGGTGATATGGGCCAGCTCGGCTGCCTGAAAGGTATTGACCAGCACATCGAAATCGCCGGACTTTATCGATGATCCCCTGGACCTCGTCCAGCACCAGGTTGTCGAAATCCTGGATGATGGCCGCCGGCGAGGAAACGCCGATTTCATCAAAATAGGGACCTGGGTGAGCAGGCGCCCCTGGCCGAGAGAGCCGAGGATTTCCACCTTGCTGCCGTCGGGTTTTATCTTCGCGAATTCCTCCTGGATCTTGGCCATCTGCGGGCAGGTACTTCTCCCGTTCTTCCTTGATCAGCACCTCCACTTCCTTCTCTTTGCCCGTATAGCTGGCAATGGTACGCAGCCATCGTCGGTGTGGTCGATACCTACCGGAGAAGGATACATAAAATAGGGAACGCCGAACTCCTGCTCCAGGCCCCGGGAAAGGTAATCGGTATAGGTTGGGCAGATGGGGGCGGTCACCGCCGCCGCCGCCAAAATCTCGAACTGGTCGACTGTGGCAAATTCAGGAATAAAGTTGGGGCGCAGGCCGATCTTGTTCAACAACCGGGTGATCTCCTTGCGGTCCTGCCAGGTATAGGAAAGCATGCTGGCGATATTGACCAGGTCCGGCTGTTTCGGTATGTCTTTTTTCACCAGATACTTGAGGACACCGTGCCAGAAGGCATCGTAGGCGGTCTGGATAATGCGGGAGCGGATTCCTTCGCAATGCACCGGGACGATGGTGGCGTTGACCTCTGCCTGGACATCGGCCACCACTCCTTCGATATCCTCGCCGATAATTCCCGAGGTACAGGAGGCGAGGACGAAGATGGCTTTCGGCTTGTAGCGCTCCTCCGCCTCCTTGATGGCGAGCGGAGTTTATCGGCCCCACCGTAGACCACATCCTTTTCATCGATATTGGTGGTCAGCCAGTGGAGATCGAAGTCGGCGGCGGACGCCCCTCGCTCGAGAGGTATGCGACGATAAACTTCACATAGAGCAGCGAGGTGGAAGAGCATCCCACCGGGGCATGGACGATCATGACCGCATCGCGGATGGTAACCACTCTCGTTGTCAGGTAGAAATTCAAGACACAGCCGGATGATTGCTGAAATTCACGTTCCTTATTGGTCAGCGTGCCGTTTCTGGCTTCCTGCACCAAGTCGCTGGCTTTGCCGTAATAGGCATTGACTGCCCCCGCCCTTTGTTCCCGATTGGGACAGGTATCTGCCTTCAGATCTATTGCCATTTGATTCCTCCTTTATATAGAGAGTGACGGAAACGCATTGCCGCCGGTTGAAGTTGATTTTTCTTGAGCTTCACAGTGTTTGCCGGATCATAAGTCGTTCATAACTCCCAACTTCCTCGTACATAACTCCCCCTAGCCCCCTCTTAACTTAAGAGGGGAACATAGGCTTCTCCCTCAAGTTCAGGGGAGACTGGGTCATGCTCCTCCCCTTAGATTAAGGGGAGGCTGGGAGGGGTTACGATCATTTCTTCTTCCGTTCAGCCAGTACTCTGAGATTAATCTTCTCAATGTCGTGGGTAATGAGGTTGGCAGTGGTAACCTTTCCTTTAGGGATAACCTTGTTGTCTTCCAAATCCTTGATCCAGGGAGCAGAAAGTTTTTCGTCAATTTTGGTTACCGTAGAGTACCAATGATTGCCGGTCACCGGCACACCGACTGCGTCTTCAGTCAATTTCTGAGCCTTTTCCGGATTTGGTTTGCCATTTTGTGTCCTTTGTTACCGCCCTGAAAAAGGCCGCAACCTGCTCAGGGGACCTTTGTTGACGTATTCGTCGCGGAAGATGTAGTAAGTCAGCCCTGCTGAAGCCCCAAGTCCGGTTTCAGAGGTATCGGCCACTTTTCTCGCTCCCGAATCGGCCATTCCCTTGTAGAAAGGAGGATGCACCTCGGACACATCGATAAGTCCCTGTTTAAGTGCCTGAATGGCCTGTACGTCGGGCATGGTCACCCACTCGAATTTGCTGCGGGGCACGCCGTATTTGTCGGCCAGCAGGTTGGTTTCAAAATCGGAGCAGATGTTCTTGGTGATGGTGGCAATTTTGATCTTGCCCGGAATCTTCTTCAGATCGGCAAAAGTTTTTATCTCCGGATGCTTGGTCGGATTGACGTACCAGAACATATGCCGCAGCTTCTCCGGAATTTTCGGATCCGTCGGTTCGATTCCAGCCTGAACAACTCCGGTTATCAGGGCGCCGCCGGCCTTGGCAACGGCAATGGTATTGGGATGGAAGGTGCCAACGTCGTTATTGCCGCGGAGGATGGAGGGTATCTGCAGTGCCGGCTGGGTTTCACCGGTATATTCCAGTTTGATTCCCTCTTCGGCCAGGTATCCCATTTTGTCGGCAACGGTCCATGGTGTAACTGAGCAGTCTTTCCTGGTCCAAGTCTTGATGGCAAACAGGTCTTTTTCCGATTTGGCCTGTACCGGCCGCTCATAAATAATACCGACACCAAAGGCTGCTATCGCTGCCACCAGGGCTATTCCCGCCAGCAAGGTGTTTTTACCTTCGCTCTTGTGCATCTTTTCCTCCTTGATCATGGATTGATTTTGTCTGCAGCCATTGCGCAGAAGCAGATCAAGCATGTGTTGTTTCTCGCCATCCCAGCAGCATTTTTTCGATTATTGCAAAGAGGCTGTTCAGTCCAAGTCCCAGGATGGATATGGTCACTGTGGCGGCAAAAAGTTGAGGTATCTGAAAATTTGTCTGGGCATTCCAGACCAGCCAGCCAAGGCCGCGGCTGGCGCCGATCATCTCGGCGGCGATGAGCATGAAGAAGGCCGTTCCCGAACCCATCTTCAGGCCGTGAAAAATGCCGGGGTCGCCGCCGGAAGAATGACCTTGAAAAAGAGGGTAACGACCCTAGTCCCCATGGAGCGGGCGGACTTTATCAGCAAGGGATCGATCTCCTTGACCCCGTTGATGGTATTGAACAGTATCGGCCAGATGCAGACCCAGAAGATCATCGCTCCCTTTGAAAATTCGCCGATGCCGAAGAGCATGATGAATAATGGGAAGAGGGAAAAAGGATTAAGCTGACCGAGAAAACGGAGAACGGGACTGATCAGCCGTTCGAAAATCCTGAAACTTCCCCCCAACAGAAAACCCAGAGGGATGGCTACCAGCGAGGCGGCAAGGAAACCTGAAGCGGCACGGCCAAGACTTATACCCACATGTCCAAGCAGCTCTCCGCTGTTGAATATGTCCCAGAGAGTCCTCAGCACCACCGAAGGGGGGGCGATAAATGTCTCCAGCAATCCACCAGCACGGGGCACCAACTCCCAAATGACAAAAAAGATGAGGACCGAACTGCGATCCAGCCAGCGAGACAAGGACCAAGGAGAATATGTTTCGCATTTCCTGTCATAAACCTATCCTTTCAAGTCGTTGATACAAAAGTTCTCAAGCTTCCTTCCAGCTGACAATCCGTGTCTCTAGCCACTGAATTACATAATTCAAACCCATTCCCAAAAAAGCGATCAGCACGGCTCCCAGATAGAGCCGGGGAATGATGTAATTGACGTTGGAGTTATGGATCAGCCAGCCCAGACCAGTGCTGGCACCGATCATTTCTGCAGCTATTAGCATGAGAAAGGCAACCGTAGCACCAAGTCGAATTCCGGTAAAAATTGAGGGTAGTGCTCCCGGCAGCAGGACCTTGATGAAGAGGATCAGTTGTCCGCTCCCCATGGAGCGGGCAACTTTAACAAAAAGCGGATCAACACCCCTGACCCCGGCTATAGTCGTGATACAATATCGGCCATAGGCAGGACCAGAAGATGATGCTGAATTTTGCCAGCTCGCCGATGCCGAAGAACAGCACAAACAAAGGGAAGAGGGAAAATGCATTTATCTGCCCGAGCAGCCTGAGCAACGGCCCTAGAAAACGGGTCAGCGCGCGGAAACCACCCGGCTAGGATAAAACCGAAGCGGAATAGCGACAATCATGGCAACAAAAGTCCCTGCAGGGTTCGCTGCAGACTGACGGCAACATGAATCAGCAGTTCCCCGGTAGAAGCCAGTTTCACAGCTTCCGCCAGGATGGTCGTAGGTGCCGGGAAAAACTGTGAGTCAATCCACTTCAGACGTGGTGCAAGCTCCCATAGAACCAGCAGGACAATGCCGGCATAGTAGTCCAGCAGCCGGTTGTTGACAGCAGCCCACCAAGACAGGATAACGGCTCCCTTTTGCCTGACTCCCCTGTCAATCGCACGCTGCAATATTTTCTCAGGTTGAGCCGACACACCCGGCTTACCGGATAACAGGTAACCGCCGGTCTGTTCACTTTGCATATCACTCATACGGTATCCCCCTTCGCTGACAGGTTCTAACGAATCGTCTGCTCCTCAAACAGCGATGTTGAAAGATACCTCTCGCCGGTATCGGGCAGGACAACGACGATCTTTTTGCCGCTGTTTTCCGGCCGTGATGCAATCTGCAAGGCAGCAAAAGCAGCAGCACCACCGGAGATTCCCACCAGAAGTCCCTCCTCTTTGGCCAGCCGCCGCGCTGCTTCAAATGCCTCTTCATTGCGGACTTTGTAGATCTCATCGATTACCGCCGTGTTCAGAACTTCCGGCACGAATCCGGCGCCGATACCCTGGATCTTGTGGGGGCCGGGGGATCCACCTGAGAGGACCGGCGAATCGAAAGGCTCTACTGCAATTACCTGCACGCCGGGTTTGCGCTCCTTTAACACTTCCCCTACCCCGGTAATGGTGCCGCCGGTACCGATCCCGCCAACCAGAATGTCAATTTTGCCGTCAGTGTCGTTCCAAATTTCTTCGGCAGTTGTCGCACGATGGATCGCCGGGTTGGCCGGGTTCTTAAACTGCTGAGGGACGAAGGAATTGGGGGTTGTTGCAGCAAGCTCTTCAGCCGCTTCGATGGCCCCTTTCATTCCCTTGGCGCCTGGTGTCAATACCAGTTCCGCACCATAGGCCTTGAGGAGGTTGCGTCTTTCCACGCTCATGGTGTCCGGCATGGTAAGAATGAGCCGATAGCCACGGGCAGCGGCAACAAAGGCCAATGCGATACCGGTATTGCCGCTGGTGGGTTCGATGATCACCGAGCCCTTTTTCAACACACCCCGTTCTTCGGCATCCTTGATCATGGAAAAACCGATGCGGTCCTTGACGCTGCCACCCGGGTTGAAATACTCAAGTTTGGCAATAATGTTGGCGTCCAGCCTGTTGCCAAACCGGTGCAGGTGAAGAAGTGGTGTGCCGCCTATGAGGTCTGTTAAATTGTTGTAAATGCGTCCCATCTGAAATTCCTCCTGGAAATTAATTTTGCTAATCGGGATCTATTAAATATTGGCAGCCTTGCTGCGTACTTCGCCGGTTTCCATGGCAAGAAGCGTATCAGCCCATTTGAAGGCCCACTCGTGGAGCTCTTTGTCGTTGAGCGGCGCCGGCACCTTTGATTCGGTGTGATCATAGATCTTCTGGGCCAATCCCCTGTACACTTTTGCCTGCTCCGAGTCTGGAAAGGCCTCGATTGTGGTTTTACCTTGCAGTTCGCTCTGGGTTACGGTTACCGAGCGTGGCACGTACTCGATCACCTGGGTCTTTGTCTGGGCAACAAAATCGTCGATGATTTCTTTGGAATAGCCGGTGTTGATGGAGTTGGCAATAACCCCTCCCAGCAGTGCACCGCCGTTGTTGGAATATTTAAGAATCCCCTTGAACAGGTTGTTGGCCGCATAAATGGCCATGAAGTCCGATGAAGACACGGTGAAGACATGCTCGGCAATGCCTTCCCTGATGGGAACCGCAAAGCCGCCGCACACAACGTCGCCAAGTACGTCATAGACAACAACATCAACGTCCAGCTCTTCGAAAATTCTCAGCTGCTTGAGCAGCTCCACCGAGGTGATGATGCCGCGTCCGGCGCAACCGACTCCCGGTGCAGGGCCCCCCGCCTCTACGCAATAGATGCCGTTGAAGCCATCGAAGATGATCTCATGGGACTTGACCGTCTTCTTTTCCCTGAGCGTGTCGAGGATGGTGGGAATGTAGCCTCCCCCCCTGAGCGTGGTGGTTGAGTCGCTTTTCGGATCACAGCCGATCTGCATCACCTTGAGTCCAAGGGTTGACAGCGCCGCGGTAATGTTTGATGTGGTTGTCGACTTGCCGATCCCGCCTTTGCCGTAGATTGCGATGGTTTTTACTTTTTTCTGGGACATCTGCGCAGCTCCTTTTATGGGTTGATATGAATTATTTGGCTTTGCCCAGCCTGAACTTCTCCGTTTTGTCTATCTGGGCCAATTTGCCATCCTGCATGATCAGCGTAACAGAGCCATAGCGAACGGCCCTGATCATCTCGGTAATGGTGTGGATAGCCTCCTTAGGTAATGGGTCTGCTGCTTTCCTGATAATTACTGACGCTTGGATCATCTTTGCACCTCAGCACTAGGAGTCTGTCGGACTTAGGGAATCGTAGCGAGAGAGCGGCAGGTCGAGGACAGATTTTCGGGGATTTGAAGGCGAATAGTGAACCTATTCGTCGAAAATACCCGGAAATATGGACCGATTTGCTGTTCTCGCAGTAGATTCATTCCTAAGTCCGACAGACTCCTAGCTCAAATGAGTATAGAATCAAAATCAGGCTGCGATTCCGGCGATGGAACAGCCAGTGCGTGGCAATTCGCTGTCTCCGATGAGTCCGACTGCGTCGGCCCGGCACTGGCGACAATGGCGAAACTGGCCGATAATGCCTTCATTGGCGCTACGCACCACCTCAAGCTCTTCCGGCGACGGTGGTACAAGGTGAGCGAAGTCGGCCTGGGGTATAAGCGGCATCACATTCATGACAAAAGCCCCCAGCTGCTTGACGCGCTCGGCAATGAGCGAAATCTGTTCGTCATTGATTCCCGGTATCAATACCGCATTGACCTTAACGGGAAGGCCCAACTCTGCCGCCCTCTCAACACCGGCAAGTTGGTTGGCAATGATCAACTGGCCCCCCTCTTTACCGCTATATCGTTTGCCGTGATAATTAACATGCTTGTAGATAAGTCCGGCGATCTTGGGATCAATTGCATTGATGGTGACAGTAAGGCTGCCTAGACCTATCTCAGCTAAAGTTCGAGAGACTCTGGAAGGAGCAGGCCATTGGTACTCAAACATTTGATCAGTTGGGGAAATTCTTTGCCGATCAGCCTGAAGGCTTCGAAAGTCTCGGTGTTGGCAAGCGGGTCCCCGGGGCCTGCGATGCCGACAACCTTGATGATTTCACCAAGCCTGTCGCTGGCCATGACATTACGCACCGTCTCAAGGGCTTCCTGTGGGGTCTGGATCCGGCTGGCAACCCCAGGCCTGGACTCGTTGACACAGTCATGCTTCCGGGTGCAATAGCCACATTTGATGTTGCAGCGCGGGGCCACGGCCAGATGAATCCGACCATTCTTATGCTGGTTGCCTCCAAAGCACGGATGTCCCTGAATGTTGTTTATACCTGTGCAAGTCTTTGCCATGGTTGTCCTCCAGTTTGGAGATAAAAAAAGAGGCCAAGGAATAATCTCCTTGGCCTCTGGTTTGTCCAGTGAGCCGATGAATATAAAAACTAACTATAATCTTATTTGTCTATCTTTTAAATAGACTAATACTGAAAGATATTTTCCTGTCAATGTTTTTTTGATATACCAAGTTCCCATTATTGATGAACAAGCACGAGGTTGCGTTTAACCACCTCATATGTTCGATCCATCTTTTACTATCCCTGTTTCCAATTCCGTAATTATTTCCCCCCATTCAAAAGCCCAGCGACTGAGCTCTTCGTCACGAAGGAAAACCGGTCGAGCTACCACACCAGAATCAATGATCTGCTGGGCCAACCTGCGATAAATATACGCATTATGAGACCCGGGGGCGGCCTCTATCAATGTCTTGTTATAAAAATCGCTTACAGAAACCATCAACGAATGCGGAATGTTGGCAACAATGGAAGTCCGGGTCCTTGCCACATAATCGGAGATCATTGATTCATAAAAAGGACCTTTCAGGTTATTGATAATAACGCCGCCAAATCGACAATTGCTTGAAGTAACAGTATTCAGCCAGGTGAACAGCTCGTTGATAACGTTAATCGCCGTTATGTCTCCCGACGTCACAACCAAAAGCCTCGGTATGCCCTCGGAGGCTGGTGGCAATGTAAACGATGAACCCGGTTCCCAGGCAAGGTCATGAATGACGAAGTCCGGTTTGTAATGCCGTAGCAATAGCGGGAGTTCCAGAAGCGTCCGCTGCGAGCAGTTTCACCTTCAACCGTAAATTCCCCTGCTTCTATACAAAGCGATCCTCTGAACCCAATAGCGAAGTGCGGTACTACTACTCCGCCACGGCCAGTCCGGAGACCGGAGCAGAACATTGTTCCACGCAGTGTGGCTGTTGCACTCCAACGGGGGTCATAGCCGATCAGCGCTACGCGGCTTCCGGCCTCAGTGAGAGCTGCAGCCGAGATTAGCCGAAGTGGTTGATTTACCCACACCCCCCTTGCCTACAATAATGATATGCTCTGCCATGGCAACCTCCATTAAATAGTTTCCATCCGGAAAGGGTGCTTTTTCCCCCTGGCGGCGTCAATCTGCGGTCTTGCTTGTGCGGCGTACCGATGTACGCCTCCGCGCAATCCCTTGATTTCCTTGCCAGGAGACAACGAGCACCGCGAGTTGGACCGCGAAGGCGCCCCGGAGGGGGCAACCGAAGGTTGAGTCAAAAAATCCCCGCTTTCCAATCTGGAAACTGCAAGGTTCAAGTCAGCCTGATCTTTTCGTTCTTATCGATCTGAATAACCTTGCCATCCTGAATTATCAGAGTCACTGTACCAAATTTGATTTCGTGCAGTGCCGCTCGAACCTTACGCTCCAGGTCCACACTCCACTGTTCCTGCTTGCCGATCACTCCAACATCCCCCATTGCCTGCACCTCTATGCGTCTAGAATCCATTAGCGATAACAGGAATAATTACTTTGCCGGTGTATAAATCTGATCAAAAAGCCCACCGTCAGCAAAATGTTTCTGCTGGGCTTTGCGCCAGCCACCAAAGACATCGTCTATGGTGAACAGCTTTACCTTGGGGAACACCTTTGCATACTTTGCTGCAACTTTTTTGTCCCGTGGGCGGTAGTAATTTTCAGCCGCAATCTGCTGACCCTCGGTTGAGTACAGGTATTTCAGATATTCTTCTGCAACCTTGCGGGTACCCTTTTTATCCACCACCTTGTCGACAATGCTCACCGGCGGCTCGGCCAGAATGCTCAAGGAAGGAACAACTATCTCAAACTTGTCTTTACCCAGCTCGTTTACAGCAAGAAAAGCTTCATTTTCCCAGGCGAGAAGCACATCACCGATACCACGTTGTACAAAGGTGGTTGTTGAGCCACGTGCACCTGAATCCAGAACAGGTACGTTTTTGAAAAGTTTACCGACAAATTCCTTCGCCTTTGCGTCATCACCACCCTTCTGTTTCAGGGCGTAGGCCCAGGCAGCGAGGTAGTTCCAGCGGGCACCGCCAGAGGTTTTCGGATTGGGTGTGATTATGGAAACACCCGGCTTGACCAGGTCATTCCAGTCTTTGATTTGCTTAGGGTTGCCCTTGCGCACCAGGAAGACGATGGTGGATGTATAGGGAGAACTGTTGCTGGGGAGGCGTTTCTGCCAGTTTTCAGGGATCAGCTTCGCCCTGTCGTGGATTTCGTCGATGTCATAGGCCAATGCAAGAGTTACCACGTCCGCCTCAAGACCATCGATGACAGCACGGGCCTGCTTACCGGAGCCGCCATGTGACTGCTTGAAACTGACGACCTCGCCGGTCTTACTCTTCCAGTACTTGGCAAAAGCAGCGTTGTATTCCTGGTAAAGCTCCCTGGTGGGGTCATAAGATACATTCAAGAGGTTAACTTCCGCCATGGCCCACACAGGCAACAAAAGGGCCAGTCCCGTAATAATTGTAACGATTCTTACTCTTTTCATTTTTTTACTCCTCCTTTAGTTTTTAGTCTATCGAATAAATAGACTAATGATGTAAAGAAAATCTTTTCTGTTGTATCATGCAATTCTGTGGACCTTTTTCTTGCATCGCAGCTCTTTCCGTGCGGGCCCAGTAAGTAATTTCATGGATTTGGGCGATGGCATCCCTGACATCTTTCATAACTAGCCTTATAAGTAACCTATGGTCGTATTCTGTAATTTGGCTTAGGCTGTTTCCTGACGCGCGGTACAGGAGCAAGTGCCCCTCGTTACATTTGAACTATATTACCTGATTTTCTTGGGGAGTTTACCAAGAGAATAACTTCCCTCTTTCCCTTTCGACTTTGAAGAATGCCCATTAAACTTCTGGTTTAGCAAAATAAGTTCTTGAAAATTTTTTCGAACTTTTTGTCTTTGATTATACACTATTTAAAAGATAGATTAATAGTACAAAAGGAAAATCCATTCGTCAATATAAATTTCATTTATTATCCATTTAAAGAAGTCAACCGAGTCCAAGTTGAACCAACCCCTCAGTTGGTGCATGAGTGGCGTATCCTTTGTGGGTGTTTAACTTGTTGACGCTCTCAAACGCCAAGTGGTATAGTTTCTAATGAAAATACAAAAACACCGCTTACCACTAATCGGCGCACATAATCAGCAAGGACACGGCCAATGGATGGATACAAGGTATTACAGACGCGCCGCAATCCCTATGCTCAATGGCGAGAAAAGGAGTGGTGGTTTTCCTACCTCTTTGATCCAGCCAAACAGCTCTACGTAAGCTGGTCAATCGTTCGTGCCTTTTACACCGACCATGTTGCTGTTATGTTGGTCAACCTTGCAGCCAGGAAGAAGCACACCTTCTCAAAGCTACTGTTTCTTGATTCGGCTCCAGGGCAAGATGGTCTACAGATGGGAAAGAAGAGTGTGGACTTCCAATTGGCCCTGCAGCGTACTGGCCAGGAACGACACTTTCAATTCAACTGCGATGAACTTCTCTGCGCAGATTACCTATGGCCTATCGACAGCCCCCAAGTTTTCCAAGCAGGAAAACCAATTTCTTAACAATTATCGACTGGTGCACACAGTCAGCAGCCCTGCGACCGCAACCATCAGTATCGGTGATGAGCGGCACGAACTGGAAACAACCTGGTCGTACCAGGATCACTGTTCGGGACTCGTCCCACGAGTTGCCTCATGGCACTGGCTTTCCGTACAGAATGACGCGCATGCACTCGTTATCCTTACCTGTTACGGGAATCGCCCTCAACGCTACGCGCAGTTTTTGTATAACGGCGGCTGGATCCGCCTGGACCAGAATTCGAGCTTTGAATACAGTTCCGAAACCCGTGCCACCCTTTGGAAGGTGACGTCCTCGGACGTTGATGTTTCGGTTGAAGTTCTGGACTCACACCCCAATGAGGTTCGTGTCCCTAAGCTGGTGCCGTTCATGGTCAACGTCCGTCACGAAGAGTTTGTCGTCAGGGTCTGCGGTTCGGTCCGAATTCACGGAGGTGGCATGATGTTGACGGTTTGTATGGCGTCATGGAGGAGCACCATGGCCGTTGGTAATCCGGTTGCAAAACTTATAGTGCATTCGCGTCGGGAGTCGCCATGATCCGCTTCAGTGAAATCGCCCAGCGGCTTTCGCACTTAAACCACTACCGCACGTTTGCAGACATAGCAACCGAGCACGGCGCTGAGTCGCAGCGCACCTTTCTCATCCCCGTCCCGTCACGCGCCCACGGTGAGTTTCTGGAGGCCTTCATGGGTAGTGCCGGCATCAGGTTTGAACCGCTGCCGGTGGAGGATGAGGAGTGCCTTGCCATCGGACGACGGTTCACCAACCGCGGCCAGTGTGCACCTGTTGTCTATCTGACCGGCAATCTTATCAAGTACCTGCTGAAGCTACGCCAGCAAGGAATGACCAATGCCGAAATTCTGCGCGACTATGCCTTCCTGATGGTCAAGACCAGTGGCGGCGCCTGCCGGTTACCAACTTACGAAGAGGAATACCGGAAGGCTCTGGCTGCAATCGGTCTTGACGAATTCGTTATAGAACTGGTGGACATCGGTCTTTCCAAGCAATCCGTCACCGGGCTGCGTATAGATCAGAAATTTTATATCCGGATCTTTCTCGCTCTCATGCTCGGTGACATTATAAACGACATGGAGCGCCGCATTCGCCCCTATGAATGCAACCCCGGAGAAACCGATGCGGTAATGGATAAGATCAAGGCCCTGATCGGCGAAAGCTACTCCGACGACTCGGAACACAAACTCGTCCAGGCTCTGAAGTGCTCGCGGGCAATGATCGAAGCGATCCCGGTTAACCTGGACAACTTAAGCCAAAAATCCGAATTGTCGGGGAGTTTTATGTGGCGTCAACGGAAGGACATTGCACGGGCGACATGTTCCGTTGGCTGGAATCCCAGGGTGCCGAAGTGGCAGTGCGTTCGGTGACGATCTACCTGCTGCACAAGGTCTGGCGCCGGATCTGGCTGTCGGAACGGCAATTCATGGCCAAAAATGGTCGTACATTTGCCCAATGGCGGGCGTTTCTGAAAAAAACCATCAAGTGGCGCATCCTCTACGCCAGCCTGGTGCGAAAACATCATCGATTCTCTCGCCTCCTGGGCCGTTATGCCTATCCGCTGCCCAGCATGTCGCGCATGCTTAAACAGACCGAGGGCCTCTATGACCGTGCCTTTTTCAGTGGCGAAGGTTTCATGGAGATTGCTGAACATGTCCAGTCTGCGCGTCGCAATGAGGCTGACATGATTCTGTCACTCAAGCCGTTCACCTGCCTGCCCAGCGTATGCAGCGACGCAATCCAGGCAAAAATTGAGCATCTGGAACAGCGATCCATTTTTCTACCCCTGGAAATGAGCGGTGACGCCATTGTCAATTGCCGTTCCCGAATCCAGATGAAGCTGGATGAGGCCCGGGCAAAAGTGGAAGACGAGCTCCGCGACCTGGCACAACAACGCAGGATGACCAGTCAACAACTGCTGGATCAGTTGCGCGTCAATTTAGGCGTCACGGCACTGAGGATCGGACGACATGTTCCCGGTTGCACGGCCGTTGCACTGGCAAAGGAGATCAAGTCATGACGGCCCCTGCCTGGCTTGGCCTGGATGTCGGCTCCATGTCCGTCAAGGCAGTGCTCCATGTTCCTGCTCTCGGAGGTGACGTGCAGCGGATTTACCGCCCCCATCGCGGATGTCAGGCCGAGACCGTGCTGGAACTTCTCACAGAGCTGGAGGCCAGTTATGGCATCTGCGGGTCGGCGCGAGTGGCATTGACCGGGTCAGGAGCGGCCGAGCTCGCTCCGGGGTTAAACGCGACCTTTGTCCAGGAAGTCAGTGCTGTCGGAGCTGCTGTCGAGTACGATGATCCGCAGGTGAGAACCGCAGTGGATCTGGGGGGGCAAGACGCGAAAATCCTCATCTGGGCGGAGAATCCCCATACCGGCAAAACCCGCCGCTTCACCAACATGAACGATAAGTGTGCCGGTGGTACCGGGGCAACCATTGATCGTATCGTCCGTAAGCTCGGCATAGACTCAGCCGCGCTGAGCCGCATCGAATTTGATCCCCAGAGGGTGCATCCCGTCGCCTCAAAATGCGGCATTTTTGCGGAAACGGACATCAACAGTCTGCTCAAACAGGGGCGGCCCTTAGAGGACTGCATTATTTCCCTGTGCAATGCCATCGTCACCCAAAATCTCGGAACCCTGGTCCGCAACCGGCGTTTGAAACCATCGGTAATCCTGCTTGGTGGCCCACATGTCTACTGCCCAGCCCTGGTTGGTGCCTGGAAGTACCAGCTCGCCAGAATCTGGCAGGCTGACGGCTTGCGTGAACCTGCAAATGAGGAGTGGGTCAGGGTCCCTGAAGGCGGCCTGTACTTCGCTGCTCGCGGGGCCGTAATTTTCACCAGGCAGCGTGATGAATTATCGGCAAAGAACATCCTTCCGTCGCTGCAGGACTGTCAACGGATCTTGTCAAGACCGCCAAAAGTAGAATTAAGCGACATAACAGTTACCGGTGAGTCAGCGCACGCAATGAACAGGTTCACCCGAGAAGCCAAGGGTGTGCACTCCGCCCCACCCCCGCACGCAGCTTCAGCCGGTGACCTGTTCATTGGTCTCGATGCGGGCTCAACTTCCACCAAAGGGGTAATCATCGACGCATCAGGCAGGCTGATTGCCCAGGCGTACCACCTCACCCAGGGGACACCACTGGACGGCGCGAAGCAGGTTCTGGTTGCATTGGGCCAACAAGTACGCGAAGTCTGCAGCAAGCCCCAGGTTCGCGCACTGACTGTCACCGGCTATGCTGCGGAGTTTCTCCAGGCAGTTATCGGCGCCGATCACCGCGTTGTGGAGACCGTGGCCCATGCGGCTGGAGCGAGAGAATTTGCGGGTGAGACAGATGTCATCCTGGATGTGGGAGGTCAGGACATCAAGGTGCTGTTTCTGACGGAAGGTGTGGTTACAGACTTCCTGCTCAATACCCAGTGCTCCGCAGGAAACGGCTACTATCTCCAGAATTCCGCCGAGCGCTTCCATGTCCCGGTGGAGCGCTATGCAGAAGTTGCCGAAACTGCGCGACGGGCACCACCATTCAAGACCGGCTGCGCCGTTTTTCTGGAATCCGACATCGTTACTTTCCAGCAGCAGGGCTGGACGCAGGCCGAAATTCTGCTGGGACTTGCTGAAGTTCTGCCAAAAAATATCTGGGAATATGTGGTTCAAGACTCGAGCCTGGCCCGCAGGGGAACGCGTTTTCTGCTGCAAGGTGGCACGCACAAAAACCTTGCCGTGGTGCGGGCTCAAGTGAACTACATTACAGCGCGAGTGCCAGATGCTTCGGTACAGGTGCATCCCCATGCCGGTGAGGCAGGAGCCCTCGGTGCAGCCGTGCTGGGGCTTCGAAACTGGCAGAGTGATGACAACAAAACCACCTCAGTCTTCGTCGGATTCGATGAGATCGAGCAGCTCGACTGCCAGGTCCGTCATGACGAAAGTACCCGCTGCTCTCAATGCACCAATCGGTGCATGCGCACCTTCATCACCGTCACCACCACAGACGGCAAGGTCCGCGAGACGATACTTGCCCCGTGCGACAAAGGTGTGAACGACGCTCTGGCCCACGTTCAGCCTGTGGGCCGCAATGATCTGACCGGTGGCCATGTGTATTGGAATGCCGTGGCTCAACAGCAAATGACGGTATTTTCTGCCGGACTTGAGGCTAATCCTGACATTGCTCGGGATTCCAGCTCACCGCGCATCACAACGAAAATCAGGACAATGTTCGCTCGGGTCAACCGCCGCCGGGCGTTGAAGATTGGTCTGCCGAAAGTCCTGAATTTATGGCGTTATGCGCCGTTCTTCAACGCCTATCTTCGCACGTTGACCAATGGCCACGCTGAAATCGTCTGGTCCTCGTTTACCACCGAACAACTCTGGAGCAAAGCCAGTCATTTGAACTGCGTAGATCTATGTTTTCCAGGCAAATATGCGGTTGCACATGTGAACGACCTACTGGTAAGCGGCTGTGACATGATCATCAATCCAGCCATCGTCTCACTTGACGTGAGTTCCCCCGCTAACATCGGTGCTGCCGCGTGCCCTGTCGCCATGGCCAATCCCGATCTGGTAAAAGCCGCCTTCACCACCAATGAAGACACTTTTCAGAAGCATAAGACCAAGTACAAATCACCCGTACTGCACATGGACAGCCCCGACCTGCTGGCTGCCGAGCTTTTTAGTTTTGCAAAAGAAACCTTCGGCGTGTCACGTTCCATCAATAAACTGGCCGTGAACGCCGGTTGGCATGCCTATGAAACCTTTTACCGGGATCTGCAGGAGCAATCCACGCGCACTCTCCTGCAGCTGATTGAGCGAAACGAGGTTGGCATTGTTTTCCTTGGCCGACCCTACCATTATGAGCCCGGCATGCATCACGGAATTCCAGGCGAGCTCCAGAAGCTCGGCTACCCCATATTTACCATTGAAAGCCTGCCACGGGATCCAGCCATCCTCAATGCGCTCTTTGGCCGCGATCTGGCAGACGGTTTCATCGCTGACGTTTTCGATGTCAAGGATGTCTGGCGCCATTCCCTGTCAGAGAATACCAACCGCAAGCTATGGGCCGCGAAAGTTGCTGCGCGGATTCCGCAACTGGCAATTGTGGACTTCCTGAGCTTTCGGTGTGGACCCGATGCCACCATACTGCACGTCATCGAGAGGATTGCACGCTGTTCCGGCACTCCCTACTTCACTTTCCACGATATGGATCAAAACAAACCAACCGGCTCACTCAGGATAAGGCTGGAAACCATCGACTACTATCTGCGACAATACCAGCAGAAACTACGCAGCCATTCCCCTGACCCTTGCACGCCTTCCACTGCGGCGGCAGCGTTAACAGGCCATCAGGCGGGAATAGCATCTGCCCAGGAGAACGACATTGTCCCAACATGAAGCAGCATTTTTCGACCTCGATGGTACAATCCTGTCGTTCCAGAGCGAGAAGGCCTTTGCCCTTCGGCTTTACCAGCAAGGTCGTCTGAAGCTTGCAACCCTTGCACGAATTCTCTGGATATTCACGCGCTACGAACTTGGATTGTTACCAAACTATGACGTTCTAAAGCGCACGGTACTTCTCGCCACCATTGCCAACCTGGACTACGACGAACTGCGCGCAATCTCGCGGAATTTTTTTGAGAAAGCGCAGATTCCCCACCTGAGAGCCGAGGCTCTACAAGAGATACGACGTCACCAGGAAGCCGGCCGAAAAATTTTCATCGTATCAGCAACCATCGACTTTCTGGTTCATGACGTGGCTGATTTCCTGAACATCAAATCATGCCATGTGACGCGGCTCGAAGTCGTCAATGGCGTATACACCGGAAGTGTTTTAGGAGACATCCACTACGGCGAAGTCAAAGCAAATCTCTTAGAGCGTCTGGCCGTCAAGGAAAACATTAATCTGAAGCAAAGCTTTGCCTATGGTGATTCCATTCAAGACCTGGCCATGCTGGAGCGTGTCGGCCATCCCACGGCAGTATCACCCGATCGCCGCCTCCGCCGGGAAGCGGCACAAAGGGGCTGGAAGATCGCCGATTGGGAGAACATGAGAGTCTGAGTTTTTTGCATGTCACTTTCCCAGTCAAGGGCAACATGTTGTAGCCCTTGTTTAATATCTTCTGCTGAAAAAACATTCTCCAGCCTCTAATTCTGAAGAGACCTTTAGCCACGAATTTCACGAATTATCACGAATATAAAACTTGTGAAACGAAAATTTTTAACGCCGGTACTAAAAAATATATACTAAAAAGTTCGGGTCCATTCGTGTCATTCGTGGCTTACATGGGTCATGCCTCTTGCGCATCTAGCTTATCCTCGTGAACACCTGCCCAGTGATGGCATTAGCTCGCCGGCACTTCATCGATGATCGATATTACCCACTCCGTCAGCAGGACCAGCTGTTCAAGGTGGATTCTTTCCTCAGTAGTATGGACTTTTTCGTACCCGCAACTCAAAACAACTGCCGTAAGTCCTCTGCTGTTGAAGATGTTGGCGTCCGATCCGCCGCCGGTGGCCTTAAAGCTAACCGGCACACCAATCCGCCGGGCAGCTCGGGCGGCTCGTTGCGCCGGTTCCGCATCTTCCGTCAATTGATAAGCGGGATAGCACGGTACCACCGTTATCTCCACCGTGCCTCCGTACTCTGCCGCCGCTGACTCCATGGCTCCGGTGATGGAATCCATCTGCGCCCGCATTTTTGACGGTTGCAGCGAGCGGACCTCGCCCTGCAGCTCACATCGGTCCTGGACGATATTGGTCGGTCCGACGGCGGATATACTGCCGATATTGGCAGTTGTTTCCGCGTCGATCCGCAGCAGTTGCATCCGGCTGATGGCCGCTCCGGCGATTTGGATGGCCGAGACCCCCTGCTCAGGGGCAAATCCTGCATGGGCGCTACGTCCATGAAAGACAGCCTGGAATTTCACCTGTTCCGGCGCCTGAATGACAATCTCTCCAACCTTGCCTGCCGCGTCCAGCACAAACCCGGAGCGGGCTAGAAGCTGCCCGATGTCAAAATGCTTGGAACCGATCAAAGCCAATTCTTCGGCAACGGTCAAAACAACCTCAAGCGGCGGATGTGATTTGTTCTGCTCCCGAAGTGTGGTTACCCCTTCCAGAAGTGCTGCCAGACCAGCTGCATCGTCGGCACCAAGAACAGTGGCACCTTCGCTGACAATGAAATCCCCTTGGATGCGCGGTTTTACCCCTATTCCCGGAGCGACCCGGTCCATGTGGCAGGAGAAAAGAAGCGGTTCTCCCGGGCCGTTGCCTGCAAGGCGGGCAAGGAGGTTCCCGGCGTTGCCGCCGGTTTGTTGCCCCGTGTTATCCTCTTTAACGCTGAAACCCAATTCTGTCAGGAGCTCCGTAAGCTTGTCTGCCAACAGGCGCTCTCTGCCCGATTCGGAATCTATGGCGCAAAGCCCCATGAACCTGTCATAGAGCCGCTTTTTATTGATCATATTGCTACCTTTCCCCGCAGAATTTTTTCCAGTTGCGGTCAGTTCATTTTTGCGGCCAATTCCGCAAGAGAGCCGACGCAGAGGTCGGTCCACTCGGGCCAGCGACGTTCAAGGTCGCCATGGACGTGGATAGTGGCGGCGCCGGCGGCCTGCCCAGCCTGAAGGTCGTACAGGTAATCGCCTACCATTATCAGCTCTTCCGGTGACGAACCCCACCTATCTGCGAGCTTGAGGATGCCGTCGGGATCCGGCTTCGGCAGAGCTTCATCCCTGCCAAGGATATTTTCCCAAGGGAAATAATGTTCAAGACCGATTTGCCGGAGGGTCAGAAGAGCGCTCTGCCGAGTGTTTCGGGTGAGGATGCCTAGCCGGCAGGTTCTCCGGCAAAGGAGTTCCACAAGTTCATTTGCTCCGGGCGCCGGCCCAGTCTCGGCCACCAGTCCCCGCTCTATGGCATCGAGCCGTTCGTGGAGCGGCTGTGCTTCAGCTTCTGGCAGAGAAGCAAGATGGCCGAGAATGTCTGCAGCAGCCGGCACCATGAGGGAGGCACGAATCAGGGCAAAATCGTGTACCGGCAGGGTAAGCGTACCATCCAAGTCGAAGACCCAGAATTTCCCGTCCAGAATTCTTTTCATGTCACCCTTCTATATCCACAAGCCCCTGCAGGCCTGGTTCGTTTTACAAAAAACATCAATGGATTTATTTCCAGTATCTATTTAAGCTTCTGAAGGAAAAAAATCAACTGAGATCCAATAAAAATTACAATGCTTGCCCATGCCTGTTATTAGATGGTGTCACATCCGGGAAACTCCAGATGTGACACTAGCAGTTTCCAGATTGGAAGGCGGCTCTGGGAATCAGACCCAAAAGCCCGAATTTTATCCCTGGAAATAACCTGAAAAAGGTCCCCACCCTCCCCTCAACATCGTCTTCACCTGTTACAATAGGTGCAAGGGGGGAACGAGCATGAAAAACCGCGAGATCGCCCGGATTTTTTCGGAGATCGCCGATATCCAGGAATTCCGGGGCTACGACATCTTCAAGATCAGGGCCTACCGCCGA
>CAWAFF010000031.1:0-22568 GCA_963780945.1 uncultured delta proteobacterium
TCAATGGGAATGCTGCCAGTTGCGCCTAATAGCATCATGCCTGTCTGGTCCGGCGACAACATACTGAGCGGGTTGCCTGACAAATTGCGGGAGCCCATGAGCAGGGAAAGAATATAAAAAACAATGTTGATGGTCAGGATGGCCTTGACCAGCCAGTCTCCGTCAATGGCGCCCCTGGCCCAGGCGGAAAGGTGCCACCATCCTTTGGCTCGGGGAGTCCCACACCATGAACAGGAGGTTTCGTTACTGCCGATCAATCGCCGGCATCGTGGGCAAAGCATGGCCCGCTGTGACATTTCTACCTCGGCATGAGTTTTCGGCCAATATAGCCGTTCAAGGCGGGAAAGTCCAGCAGGGCAAATTTTTGCTTTCCAGTCAAGACTTGTCCTTGAAGGTTACCGTGTTTCCGGATGGAGAAAACATCCCCTTGCGCCTGTTCTCTCCCCCGCTGAAAACCAGATAGCCGTATTTTCCATAATGGGTAACCTTAAGGACATATTGTTCCGCGGCATCTGGTGAGAGGGGAAGAAAGAGAGCGGCCACTCGGCCTGCCTTAACGGGATGCTGTGTGACGACAAAAAGAAGATCGTGCCGATTGGCAAACTTTTCCCCCTCAACCGAAAATTCTTTTGGGGCGATGGTGATACCGGCGGGAACCTTTAGTAAACGCTCCTTGTCCTGCGGCACCCCGCAGAAGAGTAGGTCATAATTCCCCAGGTTCAGTTTCTCCAATTGATCTTCGGTCAGCAATGGTGCTGTTCCTTGTCCCATTGATTCAAGCAGGTTATGAAGCGTTCCCTTATTTGCCTGGCAGTTACCGGTCACCACCACGGCTAGTTTTTCCGAGCCCTTCACCAGATTGACCGTGGGAGGAAGTTCCTCCTCCGCCAGAAGGCGAAACACTGTCGCTTCCGGGTCAAGCACAATTCTGCTGGGCCGGTAGGGGACTGAGAAACTGAAATCAGTTCGCTTGCCGCTAAGTGCCACCTTCTGCTGGACGGCCCCCTTCTCGGTCTCCACCCGCAGCGGCAGGGTAAGTTCATAGAAGGGAGAATCCGCCTGCACGATTGCCCCGGACACTCGCCAACCGGCACCCCTGCGTCGTCGGGTAACGCTGTCGAAGGAAAGCGTTGGCCCTCCGGATCGGGTCAGCCACTGCTGGATGAAAGGAGCTAAGTCTCGCCCAGAAGTTCGGGAAAAAGCCCCGCTAAAATCACTCCAAGTTGCGGACTTGAACAGCCGCTCCCGGTTTATCTCTTTGAGCGCCCTAAAGAAAGCCTTGTCGCCGATCCTGGTGCGGATCATGTGGAAGACCATCGCGCCTTTGCCATAACCTATGGCGCGGGAAGCAGGGTCGACACGTCCCATGAACTTCTGCAGCGGGAAATCGCGATCCGGTTTCACCAGTGAAGAATAGTCCCCCAGCAGGCGAAGCCGGTAATCTCTGGCTGCAGCGGTGCCTTTTTTTTCTTCGAGCAGATAATCAGCCAGATATGTAACCAGCCCTTCCGACCAATTTCCTTGCCTGTAGTCGACCTGCACACCGTTACCCCACCAGCAGTGGGCTATTTCGTGGGGAAAGCTGGTGTCCACAATGAACGGCAGACGAATGACCGTGCTTCCCAGAAGGGTATAGGACGGGTAGCCATAGCCGGTAGGGAAGAAATTTTCCACCGCCGCGAATTTATCAAAGGGGTAAGGACCGAAAAGCTCGCTGTACATGCCGATATATTTGACTGCTGCATCAAGGTATTTCTTCCCGAGTTTGGCGTTTTCCCGGTAGAGGTAGGTGTAGACATCTATCCCCTTTAGATGCCGTTCTTCAATGACGTACGGACCGGCCGAGAGAGAAAGTTCTCCCACTGGCTTCTTTTCCTCCCATATTGAGCGGCTGATGCCATTTTCAGTTCGTCTTACAAGCCTTTTTCCCGACGTGATCGACTCCATTCCGGCAGGTGCGGATATTTCCGTTCGCCGGTAAGCGGGCATTGATTGCGGGGCAGGATACCAGCTGGCATCGCTGCCTAAAAAGACGCCAGTTTCTGTAATTGTGCCGACAACCCCGTAGCTTGGATCTTCGTTAGTGACCGGTCGCACCGGGACGCTGGTGTCAAAGGTCACATGATACTTGATCTTCACTGCAGCCGGGGCGTTGTTAGCGAGAGCAGGAAGGTCAATCGCAAGTGCGCCGCCATTAAAGGAGTACCTGATTTCCTTTCCCGCCAGGGAGACGTGATCTATGGCAGCAGCAGACGAGATATTAAGAAATACACGGCTGGAACCGGCAGCAAAGGTTACAATACTTTCTCCCTTTAAAAGATGCTTGTGGGGAACAAGGGTCACCTTCAGCTCCTGCCGTTCCACTAGTGAACTGCTCAATCCTGCAAAAGCGGCACTTGGGCTCAGTAGAAAAAAGGGAAGGATCAACAGATGTAAAATCAATGTTTTCACATCAACCTCCACCAGTGGCAGTCATAGTTCAGATCACATTATACCAGATGCAAGCTTTTCCGTTAAAGGCGACCAGTATATAGGAATATCAAAAGATGTCAGAATACTAGATTGTGCGGGATTTAGACCTGAAGGAAAAGGCTTAGCCTCGGGGCACGGTAAAGCGAAATATCGTTCCGTCTGGCACAGTAGAAGTAAATCCAACCTTGCCTTTCAGCGCTTTTTCACCGAAAAACTTCATCATGTAGGTTCCTGTGCCACGTCCGTGTTCTGACTTGGTGCTGAAAAAACGTTGAAAGATACGCCCCGAAATCTGCTCAGGAATCACCTCACTGTTCCAGACGCAAAAGGTGGTGGAAGTTACATCCTGTTCCAGCCAGAGTCGCACCTCTCCCCCATTTTGACTGGCTTCAAATGCATTGGTAATCATATTGGACATGACCCTCAATAAGAGAGGCAGATCGGTGAGAATTAGATCGCCGTCAATGGATGCCGGTAAAGTTAGCTTCTTGCTGATTGCAATGGGGTGGGATTGATAAATATCTTTCAGGCAATTCAGCACCTCGCCAATGGACACCGGCTGTAAATCCGGCTGTAAATCGCCGACCTCCATCTGCACCATGCCCTGCTGAATTTTCAGTTCATTTTCCAGTCTGTGCGAAAGACGGCAAACCACCTTTGTCAACCTAACATCATTAGCCTGGCTTGACTCCTCCAGCAGCCTGCTTGCCCCCACAAGCCCGAAGGCAATATTGCGAATATCATGAAAAAAGACCCTCTGGATTTCGGCCCACTTCTCCTGCTCGGAAATATCCTGAAGAATCAACATCAAGTATAGTTTGCCGGCAATGGGATAGGGGGTCGACCGTACATTGAAACAGATATCCTCAGTCCCACCATTACGCCAGATAGTGGCGACACACTTCCTTTCGACGCTTGTCTGTTGGGAAAGGCTTGTGACAATGGCGATGGCGGCGCCGCAACTGACACATAATTTTCCTGTACCGCATCCCCCCGGTGAATCGTTGGCATGGACGCAGTGAACAGCCTCCCCCGGCCGTAATCCCAGCAAATCAAGGGTGTCGTTCGCCCCCACCCTTGACAGAAAAGTGTCATTGACGGCGACAATCTGGCGTGAATCATTGAGAACGGCGAAAAGACCGCTCACTGACTGCATCAGGCCGTCAACGATGGGACTGCAGGTAACAGAGGCAAGCTCTTGCTGCAAATCTTCTGATCCGACGCGAACATACAGATCTGCAATATCTGCATCTGATAAATCGAGATAAGTACCAGAGCGATCCAGGTGTGCCATAGGTCCTCCAAGGTAACATTAATGAGTTATTATCTTAGCCGAAGCCTGTTATTTTGTATAGGTAAAATCGTTACCAAACCCTCCCTTCCATCCCTACTCCGCTCGGAAAACTGCTCGTTGTTATCGATCAGCCAACGGGTACAATTATAAAAACCCCTAATCTACATGCCTAAATCTGCTTCATCCTTGTAAGTAGTATATGCGGCACCTGCATGACCTGAAAAAATGGAGGATGCGACGATTGAAACCATCAGGCTTATCCCCACTCAAGTCGGAGGCTGGCTGGTTTGGCAAACTGTTGCCGGCGGGGATCAGGGCGCGTCTTTTTCTGCTCATAATATTGGTTCTGCTGCCTCAGGGTCTGTTTCTGGCATGGATCTACAACGAGCGCTATGAGACACGGCGCTCGGAGGCAATGAAGACGGAACTTGAAGTCGCCGAAGGGATCGCCATGGCTTTTTCCGGATATGTGGAGAGTATCTGGCGGCAGAATCATTCGCTGGGTGAAGCTATTGGTTTGCTTTCTCCGCCAGTATTGCCCAAAGCCACCCACCTGCTGAGAGTCACTGCCACCAAATACGCCTCGGTCCGTAATTTGAGCTGGGTGAATCCGCAGGGGCTCATCATTGCTTCCAGCCAGCCGGAACTTTTGGGCCAAACCATTACCGAACGAGATCTTTTTCAGAAACTAGTGGCAGGAGCGGCATGGAGCATCGGCAATCTCAAGGGCGAAGGAATATTGACAAAATCACCCACCTTTGTCATTGCCACCGCCAGCCGCAAACACAACGGAGAACTGGCAGGGGTGGTGATGGCCGGCATCGAACCGGAAAGGCTGGGAGAACTGACCCTCACCCAGCAACGTCCAGACGACAGCGCCTATGCCATTTTTGACGCTCGGGGCGCGGTTGTATACCACAGCATATATCAAAACTTGCCTTGGCACGACCGTAGCCAGTGGCTGAAAAAAGACCCGATTCTGCAGCGGGCTCTTGAAACAGGAGACGAGCAGGTGGGGATCGCTGTTCCTGTACTGCGTACGAGCAAATGGATCTCGGCGCGGGTCCCGATGCCTGTAACAGGATGGGTCGCCGGAGCCGGCACGCCGGCAGCAACAGCCTTTGCCCCGGTACAGAGCTTGCTGTTGGAGGAAGCCTCCATGTCGCTTGTTGTTTTAACACTTGCCTTCCTTTTCGCCTACCTGCTGGCGCGCACTATCGCCCTGCCCCTGCAGAGACTGGAACAGGCAACCAGTGGCATGGAAGGCGCTGAGCCTGTAACACCCAACGATCCGCTGGCACCTGTGGAAGTCCGCCGTTTACGACAGGTAGTCATCGACATGGCGGCTAATCTGCGTGCGGGGGAAAAGCGTTTCCGTCAGGCACTGGAAAACATTCCGGACCCTGTTTTCATTGTGGATAGACAACTCAGAATCCAGTATGTCAATCCTGCCACGATGCATATCGCCGGTCTCTCCAGCGAAAAAATGTTAGGACTTCAGGACTCGGAGATCTGGCCAGACCTTTATAAGCTATGGCGCCCCAAGCTGGAAGCAACCTTGGAAACAGGAGCGTTGCAGACCTTGGAGCTAGAGCTTCCGGACTTGGGCGGGATGCGCAGCTTTTCCGTTACCTATGTGCCGCTTCTGGACGAAGTCGGCCTGGTTAAAGAAGTTATGGGAATCAGCCATGAATTTACAGTACGAAAGCAGGCGGAAGACGATCTGAAGCAGACCATGGAAGAACTTATTCGTTCCAACAATGACCTGGAACAGTTTGCCTACGTAGCATCACACGACCTGCAGGAACCGCTGCGCATGGTGGCAAGTTACGTCCAGCTGTTGGCAAAAAGATATCGTGGCCGCCTGGATGAAAAAGCCGAGACATACATGGATTTTGCCGTTGATGGTGCCAAGAGGATGCAGGAGTTGATCGAAGATCTCCTCTCCTATGGGCGCATCTCCCATGGTGCGGAGTTTAAGCTGATCGACACCAATGCTGTTCTCGCTGACGCCATGGCAACCATAGGGGATGAAATTATGGCATCCGGGGGGGCGATAGAGACTGAAAAGCTGCCGTTGGTCTGGGGCGACCGGATGCAACTGCTGATGCTTTTCAAGAATCTGCTGGGAAATGCCATTAAATATCATAAAAAGGATCTGCCCCCGCAGGTACAGGTATCCGTACGCCAGGAAGGCGAGGAATGGGTGTTTTCCGTAAAGGATAACGGTATCGGCGTCGAGCCCGAGTATTTTGAGCGGATATTTCAGATCTTTCAGCGACTCCATACCCGGGACCAATATCCCGGCACCGGCATCGGCCTTGCGGCATGCAAGAAAATCGTCGAACGCCATCATGGCCGAATCTGGATTGAATCGGAGCCAGGAGCAGGCTCAACCATATTTTTTACCATCCCTGTGAACCGGCAACAGGCGAATTAAGCTCAGCAACGGAGCGTTAATGATCACAATCAACAATCGGCATGGCAAGCAACAGGGAAAAGGACCTTTTGATGAGCAGAAGGTTTTCCAGACCCTGGATCGCCTGATGGTTCTGATCGCCATTTCATCCAAAGTCCTCAACGAAACCACCATTGCAGGGACCCTTAATCGTGCCGTTGAAGGGGCGCTGGTCCTGACCGACGCAAAGATAGCTACCTCAGGCCACAGTTCAGACAATAACGCCATGACCTTTGGCGCCATCGCTCACGACGCTGACCTGTCGCCTTGCCCGGCCGGAGTGGAGTTTACAACAGTGCGAGGCGGCGTTTACCTTGAATTGCTGGGCGATTCGCCATCAGTCCGCCTGACCGGGCAAGAACTGCTCAACCATCCTGCCTGGTGGGGACTGCCCGAGGGACATGCTGCCCTCAACGGTCTCCTGGGGGCCCGTCTTCAAAGTGCCGACGGCACCCCGAATGGGATGATCCTTGTTTCACATAAACGCCAAGGGGACTTTACCGATGAAGATGAAGCGCTCCTTACACAACTTTGCCTGCTGACTTCTCTGGCCATCAGGCACGTTGAAGCCCGCAATGCAGCCGAAAAACACGCCGCAGATCTGGAAACCATCGGCAATTCACTGCGGGAAAGTGAAGACAGGTTTCGCGGAGTCTTTGTCAACGCCCCCCTCGGCATGGTCATTCTGGGCAGTGACTACAGGTTTCAGGAAGCAAACGAGGCCTACTGCAAAATCATGGGCTATGAGCAAAAGGAAATGCTCAAGAAGGGCTTCACCTTCCTCGATGTCACCCATCCCGACGACAGAGAGCTGAACCTGTCAGGACTGCAGCGTATTTTCAGCGGAGAAAGTGAAACCTTTTTCATGGAGAAGCGCAATATCCGCAAAGACGGCAGCATCATCTGGGTAAGAGTAAGCGCCAGCCCTTGCCGCGATGAAGAAGGAAAACTGATGCGGGTGATCTGTCTTGTGGAGGATATTGAGGACCGAAAAAAGGCAGAAGAAGCACTCAGGATATCTGAGGCCAACTATCGGACCATTTTCGATTCCGCCAGTGACGGCCTTTTCATCCAGTGCGCTGAGTCAGGGGCGATCCTTGATGTAAACCAGAAAGTACTGGATATGTATAAATACAGCCATGATGAGATTATCCACCTGGATGTGGATCAATTGAGTGCAGCAGAGCAGGGCTATACCCAGGCAAGAGTTATGGAAATCGGCAAGCGCGCCTCCGGTGGAGGAACACAGCTGTTCGAGTGGCTTGCAAAGTCGAAGGAAGGTGAACTATTTTGGGTCGAAGTAAGCCTTAAAAAGGTTGTTCTCAACGGCGAAGACAGGCTTTTGGCAATTGTCCGCGATATTTCCGAGCGAAAGCGGGTATATGGCGCCCTGCGAGAGAATGAGGAGCGATTGCGCCTCAGCGAAGAACGATTATCCCTGGCCCAATCCGCTGCAGGCATCGGCATGTGGAATGTCAATCTTCAGACGCAGGAGAGCATGTTCTCAGAGCAGTACCTGACACTGCTGGGTATCGATCAGCCTCCCGAGTCAATGGAAGAGTTTATTGCTTTGCTTCACCCCGCTGACCGCGACCGGGTGCTTCAGGAGACCAACCAGGCCATCGCCCAGTGCCGGCAGTTCGAGGCACTGTTCCGGGTCAACTGGAGGAACGGCTCATTGCGGTGGATTATGGGCAGGGGCGGTGTCTTGTGCGGCGAAGCCGGGTTGCCTCTCCGGATGACCGGGATCATTTTTGATGTGACAGACCGGAAAGAGGCGGAAGAAAACCTGAGATTGGCCATGGAGGAACTGGAGCGTTCAAACCAGGAGCTGGAGCAATTCGCCTATGTGGCCTCCCATGACCTGCAGGAGCCGCTGAGGATGGTGGCAGGATACGTGAAGCTGCTGGAAAGGAGGTACAGCGGCAGACTTGATGCCAACGCCGACACCTATATCCGGTTCGCGGTCGACGGCACCAACAGAATGCAGAGCCTGATCGAAGGTCTTCTTGCCTATTCTCGGATCTCCAAGGGCTCCAGCTTCCAACCGGTGGACACCAATGATGCTTTTGCAGCAGCACTGGAAAACCTTAAGCCTGCCATTCAGGAAAGTGGTGCCACAATCACCAGCGAGACCCTGCCCATTGTGGAGGGAGATGAAACCCAGCTGATGCAGCTGTTCCAGAACCTGATTGGCAATGGGCTCAAATACCGCAAAAAAGATGTGAATCCCAGGATAAAGGTTTCAGCCAGACAAGAAGAGCGGCAGTGGGTTTTTGCCGTCTTCGACAACGGTATCGGCATTGACGCCCAATATTTCGAGCAAATATTTCAAATCTTCCAGCGGCTTCATACCGCTGACGAATACCAGGGGACCGGCATAGGCCTGGCCTCGTGCAAAAAAATCGTCGAGCGCCACGGTGGCCGCATCTGGCTGGATTCGGTTCCCGGGGAAGGTACAACTTTTTATTTTACGCTGCTCCCCAGCAGCCAAGTCAAAGTTTGAAATAAAAGATGGCGCCATGTTCCGGTTCACCCACTCCCCAGATATCCCCCCCATGGCGCCTGATTACCCACCGGGCGATGGCGAGACCAATACCGTTCCCTGGATAATCATTGGCTTTGGCAAAGGCCTTGAAAAGGGTTTCAGCATGCCCAGGAGGGAATCCAATGCCGTTATCACGGATAAAGAACAGGCTTTTTCCCGTATCCTGCCCTTTTCTGAGAAATTCAATCCGCGTCACCTCACGCTCCACGCTGAACTTCCAGGCATTATCAAGAAGCTGCTCCAGCGCCAGCTTCAGCAGCATGGCATCACCTTTAACCTTCATTCCCTCTTCGATGGAGATCTCTGCCCTGCGGTGAGGTGATAACTGCCGGAGCCTGGATAAAATTTCGCCTGCATGCAAGGTCAGGTCAACCTGCTCATGCATGAGAGACTGTTTTGCCACGTTGCCGAGTTTCAGCAAGTCCTCAATATAGCCGGCAAACTGCCGCAGCAATAACTCCACCTCCACCAGCACTGCGCCAATGGAAGAGTCCAGATTCCCATGATCCTTTTTCAGCACGTCGATCATGATCTGTATTCTTCGGATCGGGGCCAGCACGGCACTTCGTGGAAGATACAGATTTTTGCCCATTTCACCCACCAGATTTCGCAGTTTACGAGTCGAGGCGCACATCTGCTCGACCAAAGCAGCGCTTTCACTGCCGGAGATGGTACTGTCACGGGTCAATAATTCACAGTAGGTATCAATCCTGTTCAGGGGCAGGTAAATATCATCGGCAATGTCCAGGGAGGAAAGAACGTTCTGCGGCGCCAGCGGCGACACTGTAGTTTTTCCCTCCGTCACAAAAGACTGTCTTAGCCGGTCCCTTTCCCTGAGCTGTAACAGCTCCTTTTCTGCCTTCCGGTGCTCAACCGATTCCTTTTCCAGCTCAGCGGCCTTTTCCATCAGTTTTTCCGAGATAAAGAGACTGTGCAGACGGAGGAATTCCTCTTCATTGGGCAAATCCCGCTGCTTTGGCCTCAGCTCCTTGCCATCAAGGATATCCATCAGCACATGCACGATATCCTCCGGATTGAGAGGTTTGGTAATATAGGCATCAGCCCCAAGCGACAGGGCAAACTCCTGATGATTCTCCTTGGTATAGGTAGAGGTGTAGAAGATGAAAAGGATGTCGCGGAAAGCGGAGGTTCGCACAGCCCGCAGAAACTGGAAACCGTCCATATGCGGCATCATGATGTCGGAAAGAATGACATCCGGAAAATGCTCCCGCATCAATTCAAGACCTTTGCTGCCTTCGGGAGCATCTATCGCTTCCCATCCCTTGTCCACAAAGATGGCAGTAAGAAGCTTCCGGTAGTCTTCGTTATCGTCGACGATGAGGATCTTCATGTATCCCCTTTTGCTTAGGAATTTTCCGGTCACAGCCGAAAGCTTTAGTTCGTATAAAAATAGTATAATAAGTAATATATAATTATCAAAAGAAACTAAATAAAAGAGCGTTCAATATCAGCTATCAACAGGTGACCCCATGAGCGATATCGAGCAGCAGATAGAAGATCTGAAAAAGCAGGTGTCAGCGCTGGAAAAGGAACTGGAAGAGCGAACCGGGCAGCTGAAGGAGGCACAGCGCGAACTGACAGCCTTTAACTATTCCATTTCCCACGACTTGAGATCACCACTTCGCAACATCTTTGGTTTCGCCCATCTTCTGGGAAAAAAGTACAGGGATCGGCTGCAGGGCCAGGGGCTTGAGTATCTGGAAATGATCATGTCCGGGGTAGAGCGTATGGGACGGCTCATCGATGACCTCCTTGCTTTATCCAGAATTGGCCGGGCGGAGATGACGCTGGAGACGGTCGATCTCTCGGCCCTTGCAAATTCAATCCTCGGCAAACTTAAGGAAAGCCAACCGGAGCGCCAGGCTCAACTGATCATTGCACCAGACATTAAAGCAACGGGTGATAGCCATCTTCTGCAGGTTGCCTTGAACAACCTGCTGGACAACGCCTGGAAATTCACCAGCGCCAAGGAACTGGCAGTCATTGAGTTTGGTGTCCAAAAGCAAAATCAAAGAACAGTATATTTTATAAAAGACAATGGCGCAGGTTTTGCCATGGATCAGACCTACCGGCTGTTCAATCCGTTTCAACGCCTGCATCTGGAGTCAGAATATCCCGGCACCGGTATAGGCCTCGCCATCGTCAAAAAAATCGTGCAACGGCATAATGGCGAAGTCTTCGCCGAAGGTGCGGAAGGAGAAGGGGCAAAATTTTCCTTTACCCTGGGGTCCTAAATCTGAAGTGGGCCGAAAGGCATTCATGGGTGAAGATAGTAGAGTTAAAATGGCGGCAGGATCTGGGTTGCACCGGTTTTGGCGAAGGGGCTATTTTTTCCGGCGCGATCTGTTTGCTTTCTTCAGGGAGCCAGACATTGGGAAAGGGCATTACACAGCTCGGAGACCTCCACTTTCCCCTTCTTTAAATAGTACCTCACCCCCTCGGCTTTTGTCTTGTACTCCATTTCTTTATCGAAAGAACCGGTCAAGATAATGAGGGGCAGGGTCGTCTTCGCCTGAATTCTGCCCAGGGCATGCAGGCCACGTTCGTCCGGCAGGTTCAGATCCATCACGATCAGATCGAACCGCTGAGCATCGATTAGCGCTAAAGCTTCCGTGATGCGGGTTGCTCTTGCCACATTGTAATGCCCCGGACAATCAATCAGCATCTCTGTGAAGAGCAGGGCATCCCCACTATTGTCCTCGACCAGGAGTATGTCAACAGCAGTTTCACTCATTTGCCCCTTGGTAAAACCTAAAGATATTCATGCTTTGAAGGTATTATAGCAGCACTTTTGCTGTTTGCTCCTTATCTGCGAAAAATTTACAATGTGATATCCTTAACCTTATCATGGAATGCCTTGAGTACCCGCACCAGTGCGAGGTTGCTTTGAAAAAAGAAATGGGTAGCGCCATCGATATTTTACTTGTGGAAGACAATCCGGGTGACGTGGAACTGGTGCGTGAGGCCCTGGATTCGGGAACCGTACGGCACAATCTGTACGTGGTGCGCGACGGGGTTCAGGCATTGAGATATCTGCACCGCCAGGATGAATATGCCGAAAAGCAGCACCCTGACCTTGTGCTGCTAGACCTGAACCTGCCAAGAAAAAGCGGGCGGGAAGTTTTGGAGGCAGTAAAATCAGACCCCGCTTTGCAATGGATTCCAATCGTCGTTCTTACCAGTTCCAAGGCCGATGAAGATATTAACAAATCGTATACCCTGCACGCCAATTGCTATGTGACAAAACCGGTTGATTTCGAACAGTTCATGCATGTGGTCAAGGCAATAGAAGATTTCTGGCTGACGACTGTAAAGCTGCCTTTCAGGCAGTAATCTCCGATGTCACAGGACTTCCATGACCAGGATACGGATTCTTCTCATTGAGGATAATCCCTACGATTCGGCCCTCATTGAAGAAATGCTGGCCGATGAAGGGGGAGACAACCAGTTCGCCGTCAAGCAGGTCGGTCGTCTCGGTCATGGGTTGCAGGCCCTTGAGGCTGAGCAGTTCGACATGGTGCTTCTGGACCTGGGCCTGCCGGACAGCCAGGGGTTGCAAACCCTGCTAAAAACACAGAAGGATGGATCAAAGGTTCCGATCATCCTGCTGACCGGCCTCGATGACGAAAGACTTGGCCTTGAAGCAGTGGAAAGGGGAGCGCAGGATTACCTGGTCAAGGGGCAGTTCGACGCCCCTCTCCTGACCCGTTCCATCCGCTATTCCATTCAGCGGAAAAAAGCCGAAGAAATCATACATAAGGCGAAGGAACTCAGTGAAGCCATCAATAAGATCAACGAGCTGATCGATATTTCACTGGGCTTTGACGTCATCATGGAACGCGTTCTGGAACATACCGCCAAGGCAATTAAGGCGGACTCGGCTGTAATTTATCTGCGGGAACTTGAACGATGGAAGATAATTTCCAGATGGGGACTTCCCGAAGAAACAGTCGGTGACGTATATGAATTGGATGAAATGAGTTTTTCCCGGTTTGAACTGGACGAACAGCAGACCGTTCTGGTGAACGAGCAGAGCAACTACCGTTTCATCGACAAATATGGCATTCAGTCCCTGATACAGGTTCCGCTCACCGCCGGGGATTCCATTATCGGCGCCTTTTCTCTCCATTACCACAATCCAGAGACATGGTTCAGCGAAAGTCAGTACGATTTTGCCTACAAGGTGGCCACAACCCTCAGTCTGGCACTGAAAAACTACCTTCTCTATGAGGAGCGGCAGAAGTCAGAGGAACGCTACCGCTACCTTTTCCAGAACGCCAACGATGCAATTTTCATCATCGACAATGACTTGAGATTTACCAATGTGAATCGACGCGCTGTGGAGTTGTTCGGTTATACCCTTGATGAGTTTCTGGCCATGACCATAGTCAACCTTGTACCCGAAGATCAAGCTGTCAGGATGCAGAACGAACTGAAAAGAAGGGAATTCCTGGAGTTAATGGAAAAGTTCAACACCAACATGCGCACCAAGTGGAATGATATTCTGGATGTGGAGATTAGCTCCTCCCCTTTCAAGGAAAGGAACAACATCATCGGTTCCATTCACATTGTCAGGGATGTTACCGAAAGCAAAAAGATAGAAGATGCCATGCGCTTTCAGGCGACCCACGATGTGCTTACCGGCCTTGCCAACAGAATGCTGTTCATGGATCACCTCTCCCTGTCCATCAGCCAGGGACACCGAAACGATGAAAAACAGGCGGTAATGTTCCTGGATCTGGACCGTTTCAAATCCATTAACGATTCGCTGGGACATGCCGCAGGGGACAAGCTCTTGCAGCTTATATCGGGACGACTTAAGGAATGCGTGCGTGAAATGGATACCGTCGCCCGCATCGGCGGCGATGAATACAACATCCTCGTCACCCGGATGACCCGCGCCGAAGGTGCTACGGCAATTGCCAACAAGATACTCTCGGCAATGAACAGACCTTTTACCATAGAAGGTCACCAGTTGCATGTGACCATCAGCATCGGCATCAGCCTTTATCCAAATGACGGCGAAGATGCGGAGACCCTGCTTAAAAATGCCGATATCGCCCTCTACCACGCCAAGGAGCAGGGAAGAAACAATTACCAGTTTTACAATCCTGCCTTGAACACAAGGACCCTGGAACGGGTAAAGCTGGAAAACAGGCTCAGACAGGCACTGGAAATGAAAGAACTGGTAGTGCTCTACCAGCCGCAGGTGGACATGTATTCAGGTCAGGTGACAGGAGCGGAGGCACTTGTCTACTGGCTGCACCCTGAACTGGGACTGCTCTCCCCCGGGCACTTCATTCCCATGGCAGAGGAAATAGGCTTTATAACGGCTATCGATGACTGGGTGCTAACCACGGCCTGTACCCAGAACAAAGCATGGCAGGATGAGGGGTTGCGCGCTCTCAACGTGACGGTGAACCTGTCAGCGAAGCAGTTCCGCAGGCCGGATCTGGTGGATCAGGTGCGAAAGGTCTTAACGGCAACCGGCCTTCCCCCCAATTTCCTTGAGCTCGAGATCACCGAGGGAACAGCCATGAAGGATATTGAATACACGATCCCGAGCCTGAAAACCCTGACGGGCATGGACGTGGGCTTTGCCATCGACGATTTCGGCACCGGTTATTCTTCCCTGAGTTGCCTGAAAAAGCTGCCGATTAATAAGCTCAAGATTGACAAGTCCTTTATCTTCGGCGTCAATACCGATCCCAATGACAAGGCCATTGTCACCACTATCATCGCCATGGCCCACAACATGAAGCTGCAAGTGATTGCCGAAGGAGTTGAAGACGAGGCCCAGTTCAGGTTTCTCCAAGACAACCACTGTGACACCATGCAGGGGTTTCTCTTCAGCAGACCGATATCGGCCAATGATTTCCGACAATTGATAATGTGAGAATAAAACAGAGAAGATGTTTAGTTTGCCGGCTGGGGTGGATGAGGGCCTCTGCACTAGTGACGGAATGGTTTTATCGAATATGGAGCTTCGATGTTCTATAATCGCTGCGGAACTCGGCCTGGCGGCCAGTGGCAAAATACTTTGCGCCAAGGCACCCGGCGAGATATTCGAGTCATGGGCACTACTAACCCTTCGAAGACTAGAGCTGCCTTTCTACCAATGGGAAGGGATCACAGGTGCCTCTAACATTTCAATTAATGTTCCGGCGGTCTTTGTCTTTCCTGGCGGCGCTATTTCCTATCAGCACGACTATTATTCAGCTTATTTGCATCGACTTGGACGACAAGGGAGGTGTCTGCCCAGTTTATTGACTTGGCATTGTCGATGCCACGTGGGATGGCAACAGCGTTAGCTTTTTTGCTGATGCCGCTTTGCTGAGTGGCTTCATCATTATCAGATGCTGTTAGCTCGGCCAATATTGGATCAACAGCCGAATCCGTAAAGAGCCCTTCTCCGCGCAAAGCCGCTATCATGTAGCTGTCGTCCGCAAAACTGGTGACCACTGACGTAAAAAGGCAAACAATGAGAATCATCATCCTGCACATAGACTTCCCCCTTAGAACTCAGCCGGTAAAACCAACTATAGCCAAATACAACCCAACAATAAAAAAAGTTTATTAAACATATCACATTTTTCTCGTCATTGTAAACCAGGAATGTCAAATATATTTGCAACAGAACCACCGCTACCATAAACCTGCCCGGCGTCCCTGACGCCGGGCAAGTCAAGTTCCAGTTTACCGCTTGGATTTTTTCACTGAAGCGTCTATCGCAGCGGCAACAGGTGCAGCAACGGGTGCTGTGCCAGTCACATTGACTCCATCCATCGTTGCCGTGCTGAGTGCTGCATTGTTGTGGCTCGTCACGGCTAAGCCGACATACACAGAGCTTGCCATATTGATCATGCTGCTTCCTACCAATACCCAGGTCACACCATCTGAAGATATATATCCGCTGAAGGTACTGCCGGTCCTTACCAGCTTCACCCAATAGGGGGCTACCACCCTCGGCCCAGCGGTATGAAGGGAACTTGTCCCCGTAGTTAGCCGCCGCTGAAATGCCGAGCCGTTACCCGGCGTAACGGCCATGATTGCATGACTGGAGTTCGCCGCCAGGGTCTCGCGGATCATCACCCCGCCTTTAGCCCACGAGTTGGTGTTCTGCAGGGAGGCAACTCGGGCAATGATCTGTCCGTCACCGGCCAGCGGTTGGTAGACGTAACGGAAGCCGTCCGCTGTCCCCCAGATGTCGGTTCCTGATCCGCTCAACGAGTAGGTACCGGCAAGAAAGCTGGCGCTTCCCGCCAACCCGACATTGCCGATATCCCGGGTAACCCAGGGTGCCGGCAAGCCATTGTTTTGTACGGTTATGGCAACCGGGGTCGATGTCGCCGTCGCCCCGAGGCTATCGGTCACTTTCGCCGTCAGCGAATAACTGCCCGCGGCGACATTATTCCACGTATAGGTGAAAGGGCTTGCTGTAGCAGTGCCCACAAGTGTTGTGCCGGCATAAAATTCAACACTGGCGACTGAAGCCCCGGTGGTTGGTGTCGGCGCTGCGGCAATGGTTATGGCCGCCGGAGCATTGTATGTTGCCCCATTGACCGGATTGGAAATATTGACGGTGGGAGAGGTGACCGGCGACCCTGTTGCGACACTGACCCCGTCGAATACTGCTGTGCACAACGCCGCATTGTTGTGGCTCGTCACCGCCAAGCCGACATATACGGAGCTTGCCATGTTGATCGTACTGCTTCCGACCAGTACCCAGGTCACACCATCTGAAGATACATAGCCGCTGAAGGTGTTGCCGCTGCGAGTGAGTTTTACCCAGTATGGGGCCGCCACGGCAGTTTTAACGGTGGCGGCAGTTGTTCCACCTGTCGTGAGGCGTCTTGAAAACTCAGCAGCGTTCCCCGGGGTAATATCCATCAGTGCATGGGCAGAGTTTGCAGCCAGTGTCTGCCGGATCATCACTGCCCCTTTGGCCCACTGACTGGTGTTCGACACTGAGGCAACCCGGGCGATGATCTGTCCGTCACCCGTCAATGGCTGGTAGACATAGCGGAAGCTATCTGTAGTTCCCCAGATATCAGCACCTGAGCCACTCACGGCGAAGGTACCGTTTAAGTAAGTTCCGCTACCAGCCAAACCGACAGCGCCAATATTTTGTGTTAACCATGGTGTCGGTAGTCCGCCCCCCACCACGGTGATGTTGACTGGAGATGAGGTCGCTGTTGCGCCAAGAGTGTTGGTAACCCTAGCTGTGAGGCTATGACTACCCAAGGCGAAGTTACTCCACGTTATGCTGTAAGGACTGGTTGTAGCTGTTCCCACCAGCAAGGGCCCCGCATAGAAATCGACCTTGCTGACGGTGGCGCCAGTGCCTCCGGCCGCAGAGGCAGTGATCGTTATGGCAGGGGGGGCATTGAACGATGCACCGTTGGCTGGCGCGGTGATACTGACGGTGGGGGGGCTTGGCGCGGTGCCGGTGCCCCCGAGGGATACCGCCACTGACGGATTTAACGTGTCACTGCTGTTGATGGTCAGTGCCGCAACTCGTGGTCCAGTGGCGGTCGGTGTGAAGGTTACACTGATGGTGCAGCTCGTGCCTACCGCCAGGCTTGGGCTGCAGTTATTGGTTTGGGAGAAATCACCGGCGTTTGCTCCGGTAAGTCCGATGCTGTTTATTATCAGGGACTGGGTACCCGCCGCTCCTGCGTTGGACAGGGTCACCGTCTGTGCCGCACTGGTAGAGTTAAGCAGCTGGTTGCCGAAGGCTAATGCTGCCGGCGCTGCCAGTGCAACCGGATTACCAGGCAGAAGGACAATCGGACGCATCATGTCATTTTCTTCATGTCCCAGAAGGTGGCAATGCCACACATATTCCCAGCCAAAGTTGGTCATGACGTTGGTGGTCTGAGCGACGGCCGGTACTCCCGGCGGCGGCAGAGCAGGCTGGAAAGCCATGGTGGAACCGGCCGGAGACGTCGGGTCCAAGAGCCGGATACTGTCGGGAAGGGCAAAGGGTAGCTTCATCGCCTTCGGGCGCAGCGCCACTATAATGTCTTCGAAAGGATTGGTGCGGATCGTTTCTTTCCAGCCAATCTCCTCATCATAGGGTGGCTTCAGGGTATTGGTCCAATCAACCCGATTGATCACCTGTACATCGAACAGATGAAAATGGATAGCATGGGAATCGACGCCAAGGTGTGAAATCCGCCACAGTGAAGTTTCCCCGGCCTTAAGTATCTCCGTCGGCGGGTCCACATAGAAATTGGCACCGATAAAGGGACCGGCGCCTACCGCTGGTGCCAGCGGACTTGGAATAGAACCGAGAACAGCATTCATTCTTCCAAACTCCATGTCCATGCCTTCAACAAGGTTCTTGCCATTCAACACCATGGACCCGTTAAGCATGGCGACGGCAGCAGCGCCTGTGCCTCCGCCGCCACTTAGGTACACATAGGGAGCTTTTATATAACCCGAGCCCGGATTATTCAGATTGATTGTTCCGACGGAACCGAGAGTGGCAATCGCTGGTGGCTGTGGGTGCTACAGTGCAGCCACCGGTGAAGGTGATCGTAGGAGCTAGCAAGTAATTGGAACCTGGATTAGTAATGGCAACGGCGGTAACAACACCACCTGATACGATGGCCGTGCCGGTGGCGCCGGTGCCGCCCCCTCCGACGGCTGGGGTAAAGGTGACAGCAGGAGGTGATGTGCAACCGCTTCCGGAAGTTACCAGCGTCACGCCGGTTACGCCGTTCAGTGTGGCCGTCGCCCTAGCAGGTGTGCAGGTGGGAGCGACACACCGTAGGAAATCCGCCATAAAAGTTGACTGCAGGAGGCGCGGTATAACCGAAGCCTGGTATTTCGGTCATGACTCTGGCAACGGGCTGAGTTGTACCGCTAACATTCAGGGTATAGTCGGCGACGCCGGCATAGGTATCCTGATAGTTGGTACCATAGGCGGCATTATAAGCAGCTGCTGGAACCAGAGGTGGCTCCTGGGCCACTGCGAATGCCTTTGGCAAGACAGTCTGCAGCGCGGCCAAGTCAAACGGTGCCGATGGAGTTCCCTTGATGCGGATCTGCATAATGGTCCGAGTATTTGGACCAAAGCCTATCTGCGGAGTGGGCGCTCCCCCTTTTGGGGTCCAGTCCTTTGAATCGGTAAAATAGTCGTAGCGGTCGTCGAACAGAGGCATGGGCGCAGGCGCGTCGTTGTAAAGGATCAGCGTATCACCGTCCTTATATGCAGAAAAGTCAACGATGACGTCGGCTCGCACCGCCGGAGGCAGGTAGAGTGCGGTACTGGCAACATTGCCGAAGGTCGCGCTGGTTCGATCATAGTCGAAATCAACTGGCTGAGCCGGGATCACCGCCACCTTGGCCAGGAAGCCAGCCTCGTTGCCGATCTGGATCATATCAGGGCCGGTCGTGGTTGGGTCAGGCACGCCGCCATCCCTGCCATCCTTCGGCCAGGTCGGATAGGCTGGGTTTGGACTGGCCGGAACCATTTTGACTTCTGTCGGATTGGCTGGATCTGCCTTGTATAACTGCAGGTTGAGCATCCTGTCGTTGCAGGCATTCAGGATGCGGAAGCGAATGGCCGTCGGCGGCAGCTCGACAAAAGGAAAGGCGGTGCCGTTAACAACAGCTGTATCCATAAAGGCTTCCGGCACGATGCTCGGGCTGGGCAGAGTGTTGTTCAGGGCCAGCATCGGTGGGAGAATCCACGGGCCATAGTCCCATCTGCCCATATACCAATAACCGTTCGGGTCATAAATGTTTTCGTTGGGCAGGTACTCGTGGGGGAACCACAGGTCTCCGCCGGCGCTCATGGGCAAATGGGTATACCAGAGAGGATCCACCGCCATGGTAAGAGGAGTGGGGATTCCATTGGTTGCAGCAAAGGTCGGATGGGCCGAGGTGGTAGCATCATTGACAAAACTCTTGTCCTGAATGATCAGGGGAATTCCGTAACGGTATACTCCATCTGGAGTCCCTTGATCGGGAAGGACCTTAAGGGGAGCGCCAGTGCCAAAGACCCCCGAAACATTGGTCCCTGCAATCAGGTCTTCCTCCACCTGATCGGTGATAAGGTAGCCCGCGGCCTCGCCGGCATAAACGTTCAAACGTGTAATACCATAGGAGTGGTCGTGGTAGAACATCAGGCGGGCACTCTGCTGGTTAGGGTAATAGTAGGTTCCCGTCCCGTCGCCAGGGACCGGTGCAGGGATCAATTTGCCCGGGCCTACCATGTCGGGCACATTCTGAAAGCTTGCACCCTTTTTGTACGGGGTCGAGTCACCAGCCGGTGTAATCCACTGGTGGGGCGTACCGTCGCTGATCCACGGAGTGAAGCCGCCATGGAGATGGAGGTTGGCGCGGTTTTGGGTATAGCTTGCCTTCATTCCCGGCATTCCCGGCATGTCCAAGGGCCCCATACCGGCGCCCATGACAGTTGTATCCACCGGCAAGGGAAGATTGCCGGCACCGTTGATGCCCAATTCGTTGATGAACTTGATACGCACCGGGCGATCGCGCTTGCCGATGATCAAAGGACCGAGATATTGGTTGGCCTTATCGGTAGTTCCGGCCGTTCCGGAATTGATCTGATAATAACCCCTGAGCTTGGTTCCTGGGGCGGGTAAATCGCTGTGCATCCGCTGCTGATACTGCTTCAACCCGATCTCGTAGTAATCTGATCCTGGATATGTCGCCGTATCCGGATTGGCCACCGGAATATACTGACCCAGGGCGTTCTGGTTGGCTGCCCCCAGACCGGGCAGGGAGTCGACGAACTTCCTCAGGTTGGGACTGTTGGCAAAGTTGGGCAATGCCATATTAACCGAAGGATTAACCCCGGTGGGGGTCGCCGCCACGGCCATAGCGGAACAGAGCGAAAATAAAATGAGGTTTAATATCACGCAAAAGAGGAGTTTTCTTTTTCTCATTTTGCGCCCCCTTTCTGTTTGTCAGGCGCAGCAAGCCTTGCCTGCTTTTCGAGCTTCAATTGCTTTTTGAAGCCGCTGTTTCGCCTCTTTCCTCTTCTGATAGACAGTGTTTTGTGTATCAGGTGCCGATCTCAGGCTTTCTTTTGACTTTAAATCTTTTTCCGGCTCCGCTAGTCCCTGGTCAATGCCCAAGGGAAGGGCACCAGCCAAAGTTACCAATACTGCCAACCGCTTTAAAAAAATTCGCCAGTCCATTACTGCCTCCTTTCATGTTTTTGACATTACTCGAGCCAGACAGCTCATTCTGAAAACGACAGCTACTTGATTCGCCATGGAGATCCAGACTTAATCTTATTAGTAGATTGGGTGATGATTAGGCGGACATAAAGGGGGCTGGTGATAAATAAGATTTGGGCTTAACTTGGGGTGCAAAGATGAAGTCAAACCTTTTTTTATCCAACCACTTCTTTAATTATTTTAATTTAATTTTCTTTTGGATTTTACCAGCTAGCGGCACCTTGTAAAGGGACATTTTGATGAAAAAATAAAAAGTGGGGGCATTGTTGATTTTGTCCCTTATGGGTATGGCAAATTAATTTGAGCCGACAACTTGTCACCAGATAACATTGGGATTGAGCGAGGAAAAATAGGAACAGTCCGTAAATGCAAACATTTACGGACTGCAATTCGGCAGAAATGGCTCTTACAACTCTCAGGCAATCTGCTCTGCCAGATATTGCTGAAGCCCCATTTGCTGAATCTGGTCCAACTGGGCTTCTATCCAGTCGATATGTTCTTCTTCGTTATCGAGGAGCGATTGAAGCATATCACGAGTGCCGTTATCCTTCTCCTCCACGGCTACCCGGATGCTGTTGTTATAGCCCTGGATTGCCTCCAGCTCATAGCCATGGTCATTTCGAAGCATCAGCTCTACCTCGGCGCCTATATTCATCTTGTTGAGATTGCTGACGATCGGCCGCCCGTCCAGGAAAAGGATGCGGGCGATAAGTTTCTCGGCATGCTTCATCTCCACCATGGAACGGCCTTCTATCGCCTTGTAGAGGCGATCATAGCCCCAGTTTTCACACATTTCGGCATGCACCATATACTGGTTGATTGCGGTGAGTTCCTCTGCCAGCCTGGCATTTAATTCTTCTATGACTTTATCGCTTCCTTTCATACATTCCCCCTTTCCTGGTGAATCATTGAGTTGTTCGATTTTGAAACCTGTTTCAACTGTAGGTTTAGTATAATATGAGAAGAAACTAATTCAACTGACATCCTGTTTTTTACTTGTTTCAGGTCCGTTTCTGCACATCAGCTTGACACCATGCCATTTAAAAAGTATCGTCCTTTGACGAGTCCTGACTATTCCATTCTGCTCCTGATCACATGCGAGAGGCGGACAATGACAGTCACACAAGGTTTATCATCATGACCAAGGATAAAAACGATAGACCACAGCTACGGCTGGTGGTGAACAATACGGAAAAGAGAAACCAGCGTCCTGCAGCAAGTGAAGAGGATTTTATCTCCTTTGAGGAACTGGCAGGAAACAGGGACCTGTTACGGGCCGAGTTCTATCAGGATATGGAGCCTTTGCAGATCACGGCCTGCGAGGAAATCGAGCGTTTCCTTGCCGCAAAAGACTGGCCATACGGCCTGGATCCCCGCCACGGGCTGGTGATAGTTATTCCGGCCGAGGTTGTTTGCCCGGAAAGCGCTGGACATGGCGGCGCGGGACAAGACGAAGTTCTGGGTCATCTGGCTGAGGATGCCACCGGACAGGGCCTTTGTCTATCCCTGGAAGAAGGGCTTAAAGAATACGAAACTGAACGAGTTGCGGCAGAACAT
>CAWAFF010000032.1:0-56701 GCA_963780945.1 uncultured delta proteobacterium
TGTGTTATGTAACGCTTCCTTTGGTTCGTTACGTATTGCTGTTACTGTAACTTGAGAAATCAAAGGCTTCGACTGATTTGTCATGACAAGCCAATAATAACAAGCTCAAAATTTGGTCTCTCTTCAGCAATTTTTATAAGCAACTCATAATCAAACCAGCTAGCAAGGGCTCCAAAGTAACCGATGATTACTTTGTTTTTTGTTATGATTGATAATAATTCTGCTGGAGTATCCCCAACGACAAATTTTTTAGAGAAGTGCGATAAATCAACTCCATTAGTCACTAACGTGCAATTATAGCTACGCCGAGCAAGAACTTCCTTATATAACTTATCTGCTGTTGCAATAACAATACATCTGTCATCATTAATGATAGCATTGTGCTTGACAACAGTGTGGCTTGGTATTTCAGCATTTGAAATACTTGGATGGATTTCATCCATATACTCGTAGAGGATGGTGCTTCCCATTCTCATTTCATTAAAGACGAAATCCGGGGGGGTGGCAAGGTCAGTAGAATACAGATGAATGACCTTAGGCTGGTCAATGGCAAGTATAAGGTCCATTCTATTTGTCAGATAGCAACCCTCTGATAATCTTTCTAATCCATTGACGTTGTCATATCCGCTATTCCGGGTGCAGTAAAAATAAAGAAAACCATGTTTGGCCAGCTGTAATGCAATATGCTGTGGCCTTTGAAAAAGTGGTAGTCGCCAATCTATTAAAGGTGGAAAAACAATAATTGTTTTATTAGCGTTTTGCTTCAAAATATAATCTAGATCTTCTTTCTCTTGGTTCACAATAACAACATCATGTTTGGGCTGAATTTTAGTCCCTGCAGATATATTTTCACTTGATGCGAGTCCACAGATTCTTCTATATAAAAAAATGAACTTATCAATCACTCGGTGGATTTTCTTGGCCATCTTCCATGTATGGGATGACTCAATTTCACGTAGGTGAAGACTCAGCATCTTTACCTGCTGTTCAAGTCCGCAAGCTGCATTCTCGTGCGAACCATGCAGTTTGAGCAATTCCATATATTTTCTATACACATCAGGGTAATCCAATGCTCTAAAAGCCAAGATTTTATTCTCAAGTTTGAAAATAGTTTTTGTAAAATCATCGATGGAGGTACTCTTTAGGTAGTGCTCAAAAAGCCCCAAGAATGTATTTACATTATGGCCGGATTCCCATGTAACGCTGTTCTTTTCTTCATACCTCCTTAAATTCGTGAAGAAAAGAGCATTCATATCTACTTTTGATTGTTTAAAAGTTACACTCCCTTTGTGAAAAATAAAAACGTCTTCAACACAAGCCAGCTTATGGCCACTTGAGACTGCTCGACGGCAAAAATCGTTATCCTCAAAGGTCCCTATACCGAAATCCTCATCTAAAAGCCCTATGTCATTAATAACTTCTTTTTTAATGGCAACACAAAAGAAACCAAGCACGGAAGTAAAAAAGTAGTCCCCATGACATCGTCTTGCCCAACTTAAGCCCTCCGCTATGATGGAATCCTGGTCCCGTGAGGTTGTATGTATAAGTTGTTCATTACCAACTGAATTTGTTACTGGACCGACCATCCCAACCTCCGGATGCTCGTCCCAAAATCGTACGAGTTTGTCAAGCCAATAATCTGTCACCACAGTATCATTGTTCAATAATATGTAGAAATCTGATTTTATTGTATTAATGCCAATATTGTTACCAGCAGCATAACCATCATTGTTGTCACTCAAGTGAATTTTCAGATTAGGGAAGAGAGGTTCCTGGCTTATTAAATATTCTTTAGTTCCGTCACATGAATCATTGTCAACTACTATCACATCAAAGATAAGATTGCTTTTCACGGTAAGGACACTAGTAAGGCAAGGTTTAGTAGCGTCATCTAGAGAATTATGTGTGAGAATTATAATTACTATCGATTTCAAATTTCACCTACAATTTAGAGGAGCATGCAACTTGTTTTGCGGCAAACCAGGCATACATGCGCTCGATCTGATCCAAAAAAAGCAGGCAGATTAACTTTTCCAGCCTCAACCACCATTTCTAAAAGTTCGTATAGTTCTTGTGCATGTATTGGAGCATCTTTGATTTCACCACTCGATGAAAAACTATGCCTCAAATCAGGACGGATAAAACTTTCCATAGATGTCCTCAGGTGTGAATCCTTTTCAGGCCACTCTATTTCGAGCTCATTAGCGCATCTTTTAAGCTCAGATTGCCAATTTTCTAAAAATTTGTCATAAGAAAGAAAGGCGATGGGAATATCGGCAGCAGCGTGTAGCGCACTGATATTATAATTAAACCAAATATCATATGACTTATCGAAGGGGATTCCATTTCTCTTTGCCAGTGAATTTACAACATCAATGGGATTTCTTGTGACGAAAACGCAGGACAGATCAACTTCTAACTCCTTAAGAGTCTCTTTCCAAAGCGGCAATAAAATGGCAGTTCTTGGATCTTTCCACATCCAAAGCCGTCGGCCCGTAAACTTTTGCAAGATTAACGATTTCAACTCTTCCCGATAGGATTGGAGTTCATTTGACTCTAGTAACTGGCGAGATATTGGTAACAGGGTGTCCCATGTTCTAGAAAGTTGGCATAATATTTTTTCATGCAGGCAGACTATCTCATATGATTCCCAAAATCCCTCTGGATTATCTGGGGCAGAATTAAGAACATCTTCTTCTTCTCCAAGGTAGAAGCCAAGAAGATTAAAAGCACGAGATATACTGGAGGTTCCACTACGATGCATACCGATAATACATAAGGCTCTTGCTTTAATCATTTTGGTAACCAATGTTTGACTTTTTACATTCTGAAATTCTAGACATTCTCTTGACTCGCGTACCTATATAAATTCATATCCTTAGCATAATATGCTTCTATTCGCTGCCCGAAAAATTTTTTTTGATTAAGTAGCATCCTTATTATATGTAGCATTGACTCCTTAGCATTTAGTAAGTATTAGATGGTGGGGAAATGATTATGGACACAGCAAATGGTTCTACAGAACACTTGTGTTCTTTCAATGCTCTTTATTCTTTATCATGATCAATATAGATGGCTGAAAATGCATTTGCAGCGGAGCTGTCAGGTTAGTTGAAATTGCTTAGGTCCTGGTCGTGCAAGACCGCAACTTACTAACCAAGCTGCTCAAAAAGCGATTACATGTACTTTTTACTTCTCTCTCTTTGCGCAACCTCTTGTTGTATTGTGTAATCCTGTTGTTGGCAAGAGGATACCTCGAACCATTGATGTAGCCCTCGGAATCAAAACATGAGTGATAGTGAACAATAAAAGGATCAATATCGTGTAATAAAGAAGATTCTTTCACATTTTCAAGGTGCGTGGAAAGTTCATTTCATTCCCCATAACTTTGTATTTCTGTCCCGACGATGCAAGTGCGATGCTCATAGTAGCCTGCTCACAAAAATGTTCATGGCCAACGATTAATTCCATGTTGTCGATTAACTTGTTAGTGAACTCAATCCATTCAGGCACCAGAGTTGACAATGCAGATTTTGGAAATATAAGAACTCCCGTATTGAAATACGGAATGGTCGGTTCTCCGAATACGGTGCATGCATAGTGTTGTGATGGCAAAGGAACGCCAAAAAAATCAAACAGCACTGCAAAGATGTCTTGGGGCATAGTCGGTAAATCTGCAATTTTTGCTCTGAACACTTTTTCTGTAAGATACCTGCTTGGGTCTTGAACGATTATAGTGTCGCAATCCAAAAGAACCACTGTGTCGTAATCACGAACATCGTCCTGCTGTAGGAACCTGATTTTATTTGTTACAGGGCTTTTAATGTCATATCTGGGTACTATTCTTACCGTTGCCCCATAGCTCTCGAAGTGACTTTTGAATGATGCATCGATGCTCTCAATAGCACATATCCTAAAAGTTGCATTCGCAATGCTCCCACCAAACCATCGGACGGACTGCAGGAGGCGAAGGGCCTGAGAAAGATATTTCGGCGTATTCTCGGCAACACATCCCATAATAAGTTGCTTTTCTGAAGTCATGGCTCTTTTTTCCCCTAAAGATAAGACCTTGGCAATGCTTTATTGCATTTATTAACCAAATTCCCTTGCGGATGTGCACTCGTCTCTTTTTAATCTTTTTCTTTGCCCGTCTCTCTACGGCCGTCAATGACAAATCGTATCTCCCGCAGATATGCTTCCGCATAATTTTTTTCAGGAAATATGTTGTCGATCGTTTTGGTATGCACATTCACAAATTCCAGCAACTGCTGGAGAGACTGGTCGGTCAGTTGTTGTCCCCATACTTTATTTCGCGTGTTGTCAACTGATTCACATACGTCAGAACGAATAGATGGAGACAGTCCGAGAAAAATGAGGCATCTTTCAAGTTGCTCTTTAGGACTCTCGATCAATGCTTCTTCTTGAATGATAAAACGACGATCAGACGGCAAAATACTGAAAAAGTCAGCAACGGCACGATTACTCTCTAGCCAATACTCTGCAAGGTACCGCACTTCACCTCCAGGAAAGCATCTCGACATATCGAGCCCTTCGGGCCGCGCAAAATGGAATGCTTGCCAGCATCTGTTGGCCATAGCACTCTGAGGTACAGGCCAGTAGTGCCAGGTCTGTTGTCGCCGATTGATGCCTTCGAACAGAGGGTACAGGCTTGAAGCAACACTTGGCAAGTGCCTATATATCCAGATGAAGCGGGCATCAGGGAACAATGCATCGACAAGTGGCAGCTTGTTGCAGAAGATGAGGGTTTTTGTTCAGGAAGACCGCATTGGCAGACTTGTCGCAACCATTGATAGACATTCTTTCGAGAAACGCTGTAGTAAGCTTTTCTCGTTGGCCTGGCCAAGCGTCCTTTGCACCAAGTTCGTGGCATAATGCGTCACGTGTCTTTGGCGATGCCATCTGAACACCACCAACAGCAGACCAGATATCCTTCAATTCGAAAGGACAATTGACAATCTCGTTAGCCTCGCCCAGAAGATCTGCAAAGAGCGTCGTGCCACTCCGCATTGCGCCTACCAAAAAAATAGGTTTTTTTAGAATATCCATATATTGTTTAGATTCCTATCTCTATACCAAAATCATTATCATGTAGGCGAGCTACAGGCCCAAAGCGACATAGTGACAGGGCCATTGTAGTCCCATCTTTAAATTAGTGAAATATTACATGGATAATAAAACATCTATGTTGCTGCCATGGGGTTAGAAGACTTCTCCCACACTGCGTCAAGATTCACAACTCCATTAATAACACGACCTTCTGCTTTAGGCAGGACCGTGAAAGTGGCTGCAGTAACGTGCTTGTCCAAGATAACTTGCATTACACTGAAGACATTATTTAGTGAGACTGTAACACCATATTCGCCTGGTTGCAGGATAGCCTTCATAGAAAGGGCTGCTCTCAGGCCACAATGTCCATCTTTCTCACTCCACTCCAGTTCGTCAGGCTTCGTATAAATGCCGTACAATATGTATCCTCTGAAATCCCTGATCTGCACATGAATAGCTGGGTACAATATGGACTTTTTTATTCTGGCGAAGACACGAATAACAAGGAAATCACTTTCGGTACAAACCGGCAAGCCGCTGACTGTATCCTCCACTTCAACAGCAGTTATCTCTCCATCACCGCTTCCAAATCTTACTGGGCTGTTCTGTCCTGGGCTGTTCTGTTCCACTGCCTTCTTTGCGCTTAACGCGACTTTTTGTATCTCGGCTTTTGTGTCTCTAATATATGCCTCGCCCGCAGTTTCAGCATCAGCAACCAGAACAACAGCACCTTTCTGTAAATAGAGAACGTGTTCGCAGTAATTGCGGGTAAGCATGATATCATGTGTCACCAAGATTATGGTAATACCTTGCTCTTTGAGTGTCCTCAACCGATCCAGACACTTTTGTTGAAAAGCCATATCACCGACAGAAAGAGCCTCGTCAACGATGAGGATCTCAGGTTCAACACACACAGCGACGGCAAATGCCAGCCGCACAAACATCCCGCTGGAGTAAGTCTTCACCGGTTGATGTACAAACTCACCGATGTCGGCAAATGCCAGAATATCATCCAGCCTGTCATCCATCTCCGCGCTGCTGATCCCCATTAGCGTGCCATTAAAGTAGACATTCTCAATGCCGGTTAACTCCGGATTAAAACCCGCTCCCAGCTCCAGGAGCGCGGAAATCCTGCCGTTTACCAGGACACTGCCGCTGGTCGGTGTCAGCACACCTGTGATGATCTTAAGAAGGGTGGATTTTCCAGAACCATTCCTGCCGATAATCCCGACGGTCTCCCCCTTCTTTACCACGAAATTAACGTTATGCAGCGCGTAGAAATCGTGGTGGTATTTCTTCCTGAAGGGATGAAGAGCCTCCATCAAGCGATGCTTAGGAGTATGGTAAAGGCGGTATTGCTTACTTAAATTTCTCACTGAAATTGCTATGTCACTCATTGGATTGTCTCAGCTACAAATTTTAAATTTCTAAAATTCGCCAAATTTTCAGAGTTCAGCGAATGGTCTGTTGGTATAGAAGTAGATATGGGTGAATGCCGGTGGTAGGTCCTTAAGTGCCGTTTCTATCATTTTTCCAGATCTTGCAAGGGATGTTTTTTTGGGAAAAAAATTCCAGAGAGATAGACTGAAAATTGGCCTCAGGTTTATCTTCATAGCCACACATGCTTTACTGATATTTCAATCGAATTGCTCTTTAATTTAACATAAAATCGCATCAAATGTTCACAAATAGTACGCGTTTTTCAAAGAATGTTAGAAATGATGAGTTTGGTGGGCCCCCTTAGCTCGCATGGTCGTTCCAGTAAAAATAGTGCGAAAAAAAACACGGCTGCAATTAAGCAGCCGTGTTTTTTACAGATTTAAAAGCCACTAATTAATAAGCAACCTTCACATTACCAGCTCCGTCAGTGTAAAATGCACCTGCAGTTAATCCAGCAGCTATTGCGTTTGCATTACTTGTATAGGTTGCAAGACCAGTAACATGCAATATGGACTTGGGATCAGGTGTATTGATTCCAATGTTACCGCCAGACTTGATGGTCATCTCTCGTACCAAGTATCCCCGACTCTCGTGCTAAATGAGATCCGCACAGGAGCCGTACTAGCAGCCGTTGTGGCACCCTCAGTAACAGGACCGTCAACCTTCATGACTATATCTGCCATATTTATCACTTTTAAAGTTGGGCCTACGTAAACCCCACCAAGTACAGAAAAAACTTGGTCATTAACTAATGGAGCAGTGGGGGCTGCCAATGTACCGCCCGCCCTTACGCCACGTACCATCCCTCTCTGCCCAGCTAGGGGTGCCGCAGATACAAAGTCAGCCGACGCCGCCCGCACTGGAGATACTGCAAGGCCTGTGGACACATAGGCTACAGTAATGTCCAACCGGGTCCGTTGTTAAGTTTAGATGGATAGGGGATTGAGGAGTTGATGTACCCACACCGATTTTCTTACCTGTTACCACGCCCGCATCATCAACAGTAAACACATTATTCGTCCCTGCCGCATCCTTCACAAGCAGCTTATCCACTGCCCCTGCCACCGAAGCCATCATCAGCCCCGAAACTGCCACAACTGCTGCCATTGCCAACATCTTCTTCCGTAAACTTTTCATGTCCTAGCCTCCTGTTTAAGTGTCCTTGACTTATGGAATTTCTGCATTCCTACATCTTCCAGCACGCTGTCATTTAACTGATAATTTCTCGATATAACGTAAAATCTTTTCTATCTAACTGCAACTTCCTCGACACCATCTTTCAGTGATTAACGGCCAATTTCCCACTGTGGCGTCCCTACTGTAAAGCAATTATTAAGGAACTTCAACTTTTTTAACTTTTGCCTTTGAATTAGAAATCTCATTTACTCAAGAGACGATTGTGATACTGCAAAACAAGGGCCAAAAAACAGTCGGTGGTCGATTAGATTCGGTCGGTGGTCGGCGGTTTCTCCATTCCGAAACAACCTTCTTATCAACGCAGAGACGCATAGAAAACGCATAATCTTTTTTGTTTCAAAAACCCGTATCTGGGGATTAGAGCTGGCTCTGCACTCTGCGGCTCTGTGTTGACAACCGTTTTTGACTTGGTGTTGCATATATTGATAAACCTGAAAAGGCTGGGATTTAACGCAGAGACGCAGAGGCGCGGAGAAAATCTATAATCATTCTTGCTTCAAAAACCCACGTCGGGCCTTTGTTTTTGACTTACCCTCTGCGATTCTGGCGGCTCTGCGTTAATAATCGTTTTTTGACCTGGTTCTGCATTTATTCATAAACCTGAAAAGGCTGTGATTTGAGAAAACGCAGAGCCGCGGAGAAAACCTATACTCTAAATTCTGGCTTCCTAAACCCTCGTCTGGGAGCCTTTTGTTTTTGACTTAACCTCTGCGACTCTGCGACTCTGCGTTGACAACCGTTTTTTGACCTGGTTTGCATATATTCATAAACCTTAAAAGGCTGTATTTAACGCAGAGACGAGAGCGCGGAGAAAACTTATGATCATTCTTGCTTCAAAAACCCACATCGGCCTTTTGTTTTTGACTTACCTCTGCGACTCTGCGGCTCTGTGTTGACAACCGTTTTTGACTTGGTTTGCATATATTGATAAACCTGAAAAGGCTGTATTTAACGCAGAGACGCAGAGGCGCGGAGAAAACCTATAATCATTCTGGCTTCAAAACCATGTCGGGGTCTTTTGTTTTTGACTTACCTCTGCGTCTCTGCGGCTCTGCGTTAACAATCGTTTTTTGCCTTGGCTCTGCTTGTCATCAATTCTAAGGCTGGGCGTAAAAACTCATCGAGGTTCAACTAGCCCGTTTACCACTCGATGAATACCATCCTTTACAAATTTTTCACCAAAATTAATGACCAACCCGATCTTTAAATCTAACATGCGAAGGTACGTCAGAACCTGAGATTCGAAAATTGGGTTGTAATTCGAAGTAGCTTTGATTTCGACCACGATGTTTTTTCCTACTAGCAGATCAAGCCTCAGTGGCGATGCGAGCTCATTGCCTTTATATTTTATCGGAACGAGCAGTTGCCTTTCCACCACAAAGCCACGCTGCAACAACTCCCAAGTCAACGCTTCTTCATAGACATTTTCCAGAAGACCAGGTCCACCAAGATTTCGATGAACTTCGATCGCCGCATCCACGATACATTTTGAAACGTCATTCAGGTGCATATAGTTTTCCAATGACGCAAAAACCAAATTTAGTTTAACCCCATGTTTTTGACTTACCTCTGCGGCTCTGCGTTGATAATCGTTTCTGCCTTGGTTCTGCATTTATATCGATAAGCTTGAAATGCTGCATTAACGCAGAGACGCAGAGTCGCAGAGAAAACCTCTAATCATTCTTGCTTCAAAAACCCACGTCGGGGGGCCTTTTGTTTTTTGACTTACCTCTGCGCCTTTGCGCCTCTGCGTTGACAACCGTTTCTGCCTTGGTTCTGCATTTATATCGATAAGCTTGAAATGCTGCATTAACGCAGAGACGCAGAGTCGCGGAGAAAACCTATTTCATTCTTGTTTAAAAACCCATGTCGTGGGGCCTTTTGTTTTTGACTTACCTCTGCGACTCTGCGGCTCTGCGTTGACAATCGTTTTTGCCTTTGGTCTGCTTTTAACTGGAATACAGTGTTTTGACCGGCGCTAATTACAGAACGTCAGCAAAATGAGGCCGCAGCCGCCTGAAAACCACTGCCCCCAGGATGAAAACAATGCCGGTCACTACCCAGAAATAGAGGGTGAGTGCAAGGTGGCTCTGCCAGAACCAGGTCTTGTAGATGAAGCTCTCCCGGTAACCTTCCACCAGGTAATAAACCGGGTTGAGCTTTACCAGATTCATGTATTTTGGCGGCAGGATTTTTGCCGACCAGAAGATGGGGGTGAGCCAGAAGGCGAACTGCAGGGTCATTGATACCAACTGCCCCACGTCGCGGAGAAAGACCACCAACGATGAGGTGAGCCAGGAAAGCCCGAGCAGGAGAACAATGGTTGCAAACAGGTAATAAAAAACCTGCAGACTGTGAAGAGTTATCGGGAAGCGGTACAGGAGTATCATCAGGAAAACGATCAGAATAAAGAACAGATGGATGACCAGGGCGGAGAGGATCTTGACGATGGGCAGCATGCCGATACTGAAGGCGACCTTTTTCAGGAGGAAGCTGTTGTCGATGATGGACATGGTGGCGCTCTGCAGGCACTCGCTGAAAAAGAACCAGGGGATGATGCCGCACATCATCCAGATGACAAAGGGGTAGTTGGCCTGGGGCTGGGATTTGAAGCCGACCTGGAAGACAAACCAGAGAATGACGATGTAGATAGTGGGGTGGACGAAGGCCCACAGAATCCCCAGGTAGGAGCCAAGATACTTGGTCTTGAAGTCGCGCTTGGCAAGCTCGATAATCATATGCCGCCGCGACCATAGTTCGTTGATGAAGTTACTGAACATCCTTATTGCTTGCATGCTTTCCCCATTTAGAAATGCGGTTCTAGGTTCTAGGTTCGTTGGTTCTAGGTTCTAGGTTCTAGGTTCTAGGTTCGAAGTAAGAGTTACCAGTTACCAGTTCTCCTGGTTACCGCCGACCGCCGCCTTTTTTACCATCGTCTGTTTTCACCGCCGACCACCAACCGCTTTTACCAGCGACCGCCGACCAACCACCGCTTTATTAAAGCAAGACCCCTAGTTCTTCCATTTTATCCACTATCTGTTTGGCGGCTTGCTGCAGGTCATCGGCTTCTAAAAAATTCAGGTCGGTATTTTCCGGCGGCTGTCCTTCGCCAAAAGCCATGTGCACCGAAACCACCTGGTGTGGATGGACCAGGCTGCGGATAATACGATGATCGGCCTGGGCAAAGGTGTTGGTGGTGGAAACGATTATCTGCCCGGCCCGGAGCAAGATCTGTGCGACCTCGCCAAAGCGCCGGACCATTTCATTCTTGTCTTCCTCGGTGACGTCTGAACCGAGGCCAAGGAGCAGGTTTTTGCCATCCAGCAGATAGACCTGTCTGCCGCTGTTGAAAAGTTTGCGCTCCAGGTGTCGGGCAAGCCGAGCTTTGCCGGTGCCGCTTTCCCCGGTGAAGAGGATAATGCCGGGATTGTGGCCGTTTCGCTGCACTCTTTCGCCAAGCTGGATCTCGCCGCGGCGCCAGGCAATGTCACGCCGCCGCGCCTCCCTGCGGAAGGTTTCACCTTCGTCACTCAGTACCTCCATGACGATTCCCCCGCCCCTGACGTCATAACCGTCGACGACTACAAAACGACCGGTAATGTCGCATTGGGCAAAGGTATCCAGCGCAATGGGCTTTTTTGTTCTGATGGTTACTTCGGCAACGTCATTTTTTTCGACGCAGTCCTTTGCCGCGACTTGATCGAGGCTGGTGGCGTCAATCATGCGGTGAATGGTCTCCAGCTGCATCTCTATCTCTCTGGTGGCCAGTCGCAACAGATAGCGGCGTCCCTGCACCAGGGGGCTGTCTCCCATCCAGAAGAGGTTGGCCCGGAACAGGTCGGAAACCTCCGGCGCTGAATCCTTGAGGGAGGCGATTTCTCCCCGCTCAACAAAAATCTGCTCATCCAGGGTAAAGCCGGTTGACTTGCCGGCGGCGGCAGCCAGCGGCAGGTGTGGGACGTTGAACGATTCTATGGTTTTGACCACTGCTGTCTTGTTGGAGGGGGAAAAGACCAGGCTGTCTCCGACCCTAAGGGTGCCTGCTGCAACCCGACCGGCAATGATGCGGCGGCCATCGAATTTGTAGATGTCCTGCACCGGAAAACGCAGGGAGAGGTTTTCCGCGCTGGGCAGTTTATTGAAGAGTCCCAGGCTGTCCAGTACCGTCGGCCCCTGATACCAGGGCATGTGTTCACTTTGCAGTACCACATTTTCACCGCTTTTGGCACTTGCCGGGATGAACCGCTGCGGAATGAGCTTGACCCCCTTGAGGAAGGCGCTGTATTCGCTGACGATGGCATCGAAGGTTTTTTGATCGTAGTCGACCAGGTCCATCTTATTGACGACGACCACCACCTGCCGGATACCCAGCAGGCTCAGCATATAGCCGTGCCGTCTGGATTGCTCCCGCACTCCTTCTGCGGCATCGATGATCAGTACCGCCGCCTCTGCCCTGGCAGCACCGGAGATCATGTTCTTGAGAAATTCCTTGTGACCGGGCGCATCGATGATGATGTACTGGCGGCTCTTCCATTTGAAAAAGGTTCGCGCGGTGTCGATGGTTATGCCCTGCTCCTGCTCTTCAAGAAAGGCATCGAAAAGAAAGGCATATTCAAAGGATTTCCCCTGTTGCTCGCAGATGGCCCGCACCTTTTCCAGTTGCCCCACAGGCAGCGAGTCGGTATCGGCATATATCCTCCCAAGGAGGGTGGACTTGCCGTGGTCGACGTGGCCTACTATAACAACGGTGAAGCGGTCGGCGGTCGGCGGTCGGCGGTCGGCTGAGACTTCACGGACGGCAGTCGGCGGTCGGTGGTCGGCAGAGACTTCATGGGCGGTCGTCGGCTGGTTTTGTTTCACTTTCACTTGGAGGCCCTCAGCGATTTTATGAAAGCATTTAATTGCTTTTGGATTATTTGAAGATCAGCAAGTATAGCACCAACATCAGAAGCAAAACCCAACTTTTGGGCCAATAACAGCTGAGTCTCAAGTTCATTTGCGGAACCACAGGCTACAGAAAGGTACTGTGCAAACTCTCTAACGCCATGTCGCCCTGCACCTTCTGCAATATTTGAAGCGATTGATACCGAGGACCTTTTAATCTGATCAACAAGGCTGAATCGTTCATCCTGAGGAAACCTTTGCAGCAAGCGATAAACCGACACCACAAGGTTCATGGATCGCTGCCAAACATCAAGCTCTTTGTAATCTTTCATGGCATTTACCTTCAGCCGGCCCCCCTTACCGCCGACCGTTTTTACTCCGACCATCAACCGCTTTTACCGCCGACCGCCGACCCGACCATCCACCGCCTCTACATGTACCCATCCTTGCGAAGTTTTTCCATGCCCCGGTCGGCATCCTGGGCCCGGCCTGATCTTTCGGCAACCTTGGTATTGCGCAATTCCTCTATTACTTCATCAACATTTTTGGCTGTTGATTGAATGGCGCCGGTACAGGGGGCACAACCAAGGCTGCGATAGCGGCTGCCGGTTCCCTGGTCAAAATAGAGCGGAATTACCGGGATGTTTTCCTTCTTGATGTACTCCCAGATATTGATCTCGGTCCAGTCCAGGAGGGGATGAATTCTCACATGGGTGCCCGGCTCGAAGCGGGTTTTGAACTGGTCCCATAATTCGGGGGGTTGTTCCCGGAAATCCCAGTCGTTATTTTTGTCACGTGGGGAAAAATAGCGCTCCTTGGCCCTCGTTCCTTCTTCATCGGACCGAACGCCGACAATGACACCATTATATTTTTTATCCGCCAGCGTCGTCTTCAGCCCTTCAGTTTTAAGGGCAGTGCAGCACTCCATCCTGCCCAACGCCGGATTCATGCCACTTTCCAATGCCTGGGTATTCTGCCCGACCACCAGGGTCAGCCCCCATTCCTCTGCCAGCCGGTCCCGATAGGTGATCATCTCCTTGATTTTGAAAGAGGTATCAATATGAACCAGGGGAATTGGACAATGGCCGAAAAATGCCTTTCGCACCAGCCAGAGCATGACGGTGGAATCTTTGCCGATGGACCAGAGCATGCAGAGATTATCAAAATTCTTGTAGGCTTCGCGCAGTATGTATATTGACTTGTCTTCCAGCTCTTCAAGGTGCTTCATCCAATACTCCCGGGATTAAAATTCGAAGTTCTACGTTCTATGTTCTAGGTTTAAGTTCAACCGCCGTCCACCGACCGCCGTCCTTCAACCGCTTTAACCGCCGTCCACCGACTGCCGTCAGCAACCGCCTTCCACCGCCTATCGATCACCGACCGTCGACCGCAGTTTAACGCCGTCCAGCAACCGCCATTTGATGCTCTGCAACAAATGCCAGAACGGCTTGAACCGAATCATCGACACTGTGGCAGGCGGTATTGATAACCAGTTCCGGATTGTGGGGCACCTCGTAAGGACTATCGATGCCGGTAAATTGTTTCAACTCTCCAGACCGTGCCTTCCGATACAGTCCTTTTGGGTCACGCGTTTCACAGGTGGCCAGGTCACATTTTATATATATTTCAAGAAATTCGGAGGGATCGAACAAAGCCCTGACCCGCTCCCTGTCCTCCTGATATGGGGAGATGAAGGCAGCCAGCACGATGACGCCCGCATCAACAAAAAGCTTGGCCACCTCGCCGATGCGGCGAATATTTTCCCGACGGTCCGCGGTGGAAAAACCAAGGTCATTGTTGAGCCCGTGACGAATGTTATCGCCATCGAGGATGTAGGTGTAACAGCCGGTTTTAAAGAGAGCTTCTTCCACTGCATGGGCAATTGTGGATTTACCTGACCCCGAAAGGCCGGTAAACCACAACACCATCGGCAGATGTTTGTTGCGCTTGTAATAATCGCTCTTGCCCAGGAGGCGTTCGTGCCAGACGATATTAATATTATTGACGCTCATCTTTCAATGGATTCCTTTGGTCATTGTTTTAATATGGGAGCAGAAGTTGAAATATATCACTCCATTTTTGAATACGTAAAGGATAATATCAGGACTATTCATTGAGGTGCGGACCAAAATTCACGTTTTCCTTTAAACCTTGTATAAAAGGATATTTGATGGTCATCGCCGTAGATGCAACAGACATTTTTTTTAATATGTTCTTTAGCCTCAGACCTTAATATGGATTTGGTTTCAATTTTGCATAGTATAAGTAGTCACCCAGCCATAATATCTAAAATAACTATAGAATAATTGTTCCGGACGAGGAGGAAAACATGCGTTTCAAACTTCTTACAGCCCTTCTAGGTATGCTTATGTGCGCAAGTCTTGCCCAAGGATCGCCATTTGCCTACATCACCAACCTCAGCGATAACACAGTATCAGTCGTCGACACCCAGACCGACAGCTTCGTTGCTAAAGTTCCACTGGGAGCTGGTGTGCAGCCCTATGGAGTGGCCATCAGCCGTGATGGAAGCCTCGTCTACACTACTAATCAAATTAGTAAAAACATATCGGTTATCGATGCACTGACTGACCCGTACAACCCCACAGTCATCAACACAATCGGCCCTCTTCCCTTCACTCCCAGCGGTTTAGCGATTTACTCCGTGGGATCACTAAAATATCTTTATGTTGCCTATAAAGACGCAAATAAGGTCGCAGTGATTGATGTATCCGGTCCCATGGCCCCCAATACCACCGTTGCCCCGAACGTAATCAGAGAGCACACTGTTGAGAACTCTCCCACAGGCGTAACAATACACCCTGATGGCTTAGCTGTCTATGTCACCAATTTCGGCTCAAATTCGGTATCCATCATTGCCACATCCAGCCCTTACAATGTAATAAATACGCCCCTCCTGGAGGCGGAGAGTTACCCACTGGGTGTTGCAGCCGGAAAAGTCGCCAATGTGACCAAAATTTTTACTGCCAACTACAATAAGAATACAGTATCGGTCATTGATGCGATTTCCCAGACAGTCACCAACACTATCAGCGTTGGTGCAAATCCCTATGCCGTTGCAGTCGCTCCTGATGGCAATACTATTTATGTCTCCAACTCTGGTGAAACCACAACAAACCACATATCGGTTATCCCCACTACCGGACCTGGCGCGTACCAGGTAGCCAGCTCCTATCCTATGCCGGGAACAGTACCGCAAAGCATTGCCGTTTCTCCAGACGGTTTTACACTCTACGCGGTGAATAGCATCGGCGGAAATATTGAAGGCACCCTGACCTTCATTAACCTAAATAACGGCTACAGCACTGAACTTTACAATGCTAATCATTTTTTCAACTCTCCCCAAAGTATGGGCAACTTCATCGGACCGCAACTGCTCCATATTACAGCTATAGCCGGCGCTAACGGCACTATCTCGCCAGCTGGAACCAGATATTTTGCCGCGGGTGCGTCGCAGGCTTATCAAATGATTCCAATCAGCTCGGATTACAGGGTCAATCGTGTCACCGTCAACGGCTCCGCCATTAACCTGGACACCGATCCTCGCTACTCCAAAACCAGCAATACCTTTACCTTCAGCAATATCCAAATGGAAAATCAGATCGAAGTCACCTTTATCAAAGACTACGACTATGTTTCCATCGATAGATCCGGTACCGGAACAGGAAAGGTTATCAGTTCGCCTGCCGGCATTAATTGCTCCGCCTCCACTTCACCCAGTCTCTGCAGTGCACCGTTCGATGAAGATGTTGAGGTAACCATCACAGCCTATCCGGATCCGGGCTTTTACTTCAGCAGATGGGTCGGCGATATTTATTGGGTAAATTCACAGCAATATGTGCTGATTAATAACGGCGCCTTGTGCGATGGCAAAACCACTGAGACATGCACTTTCCCCATGAGCACCTATGCCCATTTCACTGCAGAATTTACCAGTGCCCCACCAAATGTCCAAATGGTCATGCTGAATGGAGACAAGGTTTTCTATCCATCACTTCAGGCCGCCTTTACTGCCGCCACCTCCGCCACCGTTGAGATCAGGCTGGCAATGGACAATTTTAATACATCTGCCATTTCCAATTTGAATACTAATGGCGCGATTTTTAAATTAAGCGGCGGTTGGCCCAGTGACAGAAGTTTCCTCAACCCAGTAACAACAACACCCACTGAGATAAAAGGCAGCTTAACCATTACCAAGGGCCAAATAATCGCCGACAACATTGCCATAAAGTAGTACCCAGATCATAAGCAGCAAAAAGGGCAACCATTCACCAATGGCTGCCCTTTTTGCTGTTAAATCCTCAGCTACTTAATTTCCTGCTGCAAAACCCCATGGTATAGCCGTATAAGGATCTCTCCCCTGGCTAGCCATGCGTGCTCACGCACCGCTTTTTCCCTGACCTTTGCTGACAGGAGCTGCATCTGGTTGGCGTCATGGACAAGCATGGCAATTTTTGCCGCCAGATCTTCGGCATCTGCATATTCAGCATACACTCCGGCTTCGCCGAGTATTTCTCTGTTTACCGGTGTCTCAAAGACAACAGTGGGCAAGCCACAGGCCATATAGTTAAAGAGCTTGCCATTGGCCTCTGAAAGCGAGATTTTTGGTGATACGGCCATATCGCAGGCAGATAAGTATTCAGCGGCACGGCCGTAGTCAACCCTGCCCGTAAAAGTAATCATGCTTTCTATTGCCAGCTGTTTGCTCTTCTTTACATATTCCTGTTCCGGAAATCCCATTACCAGGAAATGTATCCTCTGATTCCGGCGCTTTAGGATCAAGATCGCATCGAGGAGAAGATCAATACCCTGGTATTGATTAAGCAGCCCCAAAAATGCAACCAGTGGAACATCTTGGGGTATCTGCAAGGCCTTTCCACATTCGGCTCTGTCATGGGGACGGAAGGTGTCAATATCAACTCCATCCATTAAAGCTTGAACCATATTAACCGGTAGTTGCCATTCATGAACAAGGGTTGACGCGCTTTGGCTTGAACTGGTAATGATGAAATCCGCCATCCTGTTTATTTTTATTTCCAGGGCAGCAAAACATTTAAGCAATAGCGAATCTTTTTTCAAGAAACCATGGGCGAAGATCTCCGCCGTCAGCCCACCCTGATAATCAAAGATCATCGGAATCTTCAATTTCTTTTTCAGGAAATATCCTACAAGCGCACCCTCATGGAGATGGGCATGAATAAGATCCGGAGCAAAGGTCTTGGCCAGCCGTGCTGCTTTGAAATAGAGAAGGATGTCAAGATAAGGTTTATGCCAGGAAGGCCCAGCATTAAACTTTTTGTACCAGGGGATTTTGCAGGACCGGTAGGTGGGAATGTTGGCCATGTCTCGGCCAAGATGATAGGTTACGATACGAACATCAATTCCCAATGACTGCAGTGCCTTTGCCTCTTCATAAATGCGCACGTGGCAGCCCCTGTCAGAGAAGTATGGGGTGGGGGCCAGCATCAAAATTTTTAGCTTATTTTTGTCAGGCAAGGTTTACTTTTTCTTTAACCACGTATATGGGCTTTGACTGGGCTTCGTAATAGGTCCTGGCATTCAGTTCACCCAATAGCCCGAGAACAATGAACTGCACTCCCATAAACAGAAGAAATGCGGTCAGAATGAGCAGTGGGTTTCGGTTCATGCTCATTTGCTCGAAGAATTTCATGTAAATTACTGCAGCACCACTCAGTGTACCGAAAAAGAGCGTATAAATGCCCCATTTACCAAATAACTGAATGGGTTTCGTGGAATAGGTGAGGAGAAATTTGACTGTCATCAGATCCAGAATGACGCGGGTCGTTCGTGAAATTCCATATTTACTCACGCCGCGAAGCCTGGGATGATGCTTCACCGGCAGTTCCGCAACCTTTGCCCCAACCTGAGATGCCAGGGCAGGAACAAACCGGTGCATTTCGCCGTAGAGGCTTATTCCCTCGAGGACTTCACGCCGGTAGGCCTTGAGCGTACAGCCATAGTCGTGCAAATGAACGCCTGTCATCTTTGAGATCAGATAATTGGCCATGAGGGACGGTAATTTCCTGTTGACGAAGGTGTCTTGACGGTCTTTCCGCCAGCCTGAAACAACATCGAACCCTTCGTTGATCTTTGCCATAAGCCTGGGGATATCGGTGGGGTCATTTTGTAAATCTCCATCCATAGGTATGATCACGCTGCCACGGGCAGCATTGAACCCTGCGGCCATGGCCGCTGTTTGGCCAAAGTTCCGTCGGAAGCTGATTACCTTGACCAAAGGATTTTCAGCAGCTATTACTTTTAAAAGATTGAAAGAACCATCCACAGAACCGTCATCGACGAGAATAAGTTCATAGGAGAACCCTGCTTTGCCCAAGGCATCAAAAACATTGCGACATAAATCAGGTATGTTTTCTTCTTCGTTGTATATGGGCACTACAATACTGAGGTCCACTGGCAACTCCGTGTTCCATAGAATTCAAAAAGGCAGATTTTGAGCAAAGGTCTTAATGATTTTGATTTCCACTTTTCCTGATGTTGCAGATATTTTGCGGAACCGTGGACGAATCAACCCTGAAATAAAACCGGCGCCGTAGCTGAGATGTAAAGTTGGGAACAGAAGCAGGCAAAGTATAGCCACCTTGTAGCCGTTTTTAGGCCCTTCACTGAAGGAGAAGTAGCAATTCATGGCAAGATACACCAGCAGTATGATGACATAAGGAGTCGCAACAAAGAGAGGCAGCATTAACAGGTACAAGATAAACAATGATGGGATCAAGGTAAAGAATTTTATTTCTTTGCCTATATGTACTTGTTCTGCCCTGCCTTTTCCGTAGCCGAATATTTGTCTTACAAAAGCCACATATGATTTGCGCTGGCTGCGAAAGATTGCCAGGCCGGGATCATGTATTAGTACTTTTCCTGCCTTTTTCAGCCGGTTCATCAATTCGTTTTCCTCATTGGGATACAGCCTTTCATCTAGTCCACCAAAATCAAGGAAGACTTCCCTGCGAAAGCTAAGATTGCAAAGAATCAACTCATTGTCATTTGTCTGTCGTATTTCGCCCGTTTGGCGGTAGCGGTTACGATTGCCACCACTGCCAAACAAAGAAGCTAACACATGGCCAATGGCAGTTTGTAACAAAGAATCAGTGCCGGGTGTTAAGGAGGGACCACCAACTGCGGATACCGCGGCATTGCGGTAATGGGAAGCTGTCGTGTGTAGGAAATGCGCATTAACCAGTGAATCATCATCCAGAAAGTATAGGATCTCTCCCGAAGCTTTTCTTGCCGCAATATTTCTTTGAGTACTGGGCCTGCAGCCCTCAGCGATGATAATTTCGAACAACTCCAGCGGGTAGTCAACATGGAATATTTTTTCTAAAGCTGTTACGAGTCCAGCAGGTTTGACCGGGATTATAATGGAAAATTTCATTCTTGGACTTTCATATTAAAAACCGGGGCAGCCCGGATAGTTTCAGAAGGATTTCCTCAGGTTGGCTTCCAATCGTTTTTCCAATCGTTCTCCACCGCCGTTTTGCCGTCCATAACTATAGTCAAGGGTGGCCTGCATCAGATTAAAGTTAATCCCGACAGTGGCATTGTAAATTTTCTGAGTGGTATCATCACGGGAAAGAAGAGAGTATTTTGCTTTAGCTGCGATAAACATCCGGCTGAGGGGGTAATACCTGAACCCTCCGAGCAGACTTTTAGTTTTGTTCCGGTAACCTGAGCTAAATTTTTGGTCATCGTATTCCAAACTCTGATTCAGCTCAAGAATTCTGCGATTAACCCCGTAAGTGGTGTAGAGATAGTAATTCGTGCTTTGCCTGATTGTCGAATAGGTATTACTGTAGGAATCATTGCCACTGAAGTCACTGTAAGAATACGTAATTGACGACTCCAGGGAGCGAGCAGGGGAATAGGAAAGATGGCCCTCTCCGATAAAGTTGGTGCTGGAAATGTAAGCTGCGGAAGATGTTATATATCTGGTTCTCAGCCTTGCACGCAGGAAACGGTTTGTATAAGCAACCGTGTTCTCATATTCATTGCCATGCTCGGTTGCTCTGCCCTCATTCTGAAGTATGTCATCAGTAATGGAAAACTCGATTTTTAGACGAACTAGCGGCTGCCAGTCAGCTTTTGCCATGCTACGATAACGAGTAAAGTTGCCACTGGGTGGCATGAAGCTTCCAACCGAGCTCCCTGTAATAGGGGGCTGGCCAGAGCCGCTTAAGCCTGTCAAATCAGTATCACTGTTGCCGTTGGCAATGGTAATACTTTCACTAACCGAGATCTTTAATGTGTTGAAAGGAGTATACACTCCTTTCAGGTCCAATAACTGAGTATAGGAGGTGCCGTCATCAGCGAACAGCGACTCGTTCTTGGCAGAGGTTATATTATAGCTTGCGACGACACCATATTTTGAGGAAAATTTTCGAGTACTGACCGTTTCAAAGTGGGCATCCAAAGTTAAGGTTTTACCGATATCGGTATCCTCATAGCTTTCTATGGTAGCCGAATGCATGAATGTAAATGGTTTCCTTTTGAATGTATCCACCCTATAGGATAGCAATGTATCTGAAATGTCATGGCTATTCACGACCTTGCTTTGCTCGGTACTGGCCCTGACTCGCCAATCGGTGTCTGCCCCCACGTTCCCGGTCATATAAAGTGGCAGCCGTGTATAATAGGTTAACCCGCTTGAATCGATGATGCGTCTAAAAGTATTGAAGGTTTTTGCCTGCCAGCGGCTTCTTGAGGCAACGCCAAAAAGATTGAATTCATAGTACTTGTAATCATCATCTAGCTCTTGATGCTTGGTGTATTGCCCGTCTACAGATAGCTTTATCCAGTTTGAAAAATCCACCCATTTACGCTGCATAACCTCATCAACGGTGCCAAGAATGACCTGGGTCTCCTTATAATTGAATTCTTGATTGATATGGTCGGTAAAATTTGCTGTTCTCACGTGGAACCAGTTATCTTTTTTGTTTAGACTGACAAAAGCCAGTTTTTTCAGTCGGCTGTCTGTGGGAGTCAAGGCTTTCAGATCGCGGGTAACATAGTCTTGATAGTCAATGTAAAGTCTTGGCAATTGGGCGAACAAACCATTATATCCTTGTGTCATGGAATTCTTTATACCGAGGTCAATCTGGACGCCGGTCGCCGTCCTTATTCCATCCGATAAAGAAGTGGTAATTCCGGGTGACAACAATTTATGGTCATATAGTATCGGATCTAAATCATTAACAAAAGAGGTACGATTAAGATCACGGCTGTATAGCCTGATATGCAGCGGCAGTTGAGCCGGGTCAAGACTGATATCGCCGCGGTACAAAATATGTCCAGATTGGATGGAGGGATTGTTTTGCGTCGCAAGGCTATCCGAATAGTTGCTTATCTTGGAGTCGAAAGCAGCCCATTCATAACCAAGTGACAGTCTATAAACACCGAGGCGACCATTGGCAAGGTTTCCCTTGGTGGAGTAAATCAGCGAGTAGCGCTGCTTGAAGGTGGAGGCGTCAATTGCCTTGGCTCCATTGGTATCGACCTCGTATTTGACGTAGCCGAGGGCCGCCTCGCCGGAAAGTGCCGCTTCGGCGGCTGACAAATCTGAACAACACTGGGTGACCATCAGCCCGAAAAAAATCAGATAGTGCCTGATGCGGGTACAATTACTGACACGTATCTTTATGTAATCAAAGAAGGATTTCATGGCACCCTTGAAGTTATAAACAGACCTTATCAATTCAGTAGCATATTCTGCAAGGATCATACCTCAAAAGGCTTGATTTTGACACGGGCAAAACATCTGCAAGGTACTGATTTTACAGGATTGGCAAATAGTCGAGCACTAAAGTTGTTTGACAGGAGCACCTGTTAGCCAATTAACTCAACTCTGCCGGTCAAATAGCCGTACACCATAAAAAATCGGTGATACTGATCGCCAAGGGCTTTAGGGCATTGCAAAACAAAAGGAAGCACACAGAAGAGGTGGGTATTGTAGCAGAAAACCACAGTGGGGAGTATCATTCTCTTTAAAAAAAAGAGGAGGGGTTTTCCCCTCCTCTTCCTTGTAAACCAGTCTGCTCGACTTATTTTATGTGGCAAGCTGTGCAGAGAGCGCTCGCGTCGTTGGAAATTCTGAGGAACGGTGCATACGCGTTGTCATGAACATTGTGGCAGGTATTACACTCAAGATTTTCACCTTTTGCCAAAGGCAGACCGCCTACTGCGCCATTCGTTACTGTTTTAAGTGTAGCAGGGAAGGCCACTCGTGCTTTTTCATAAACAATGCTGATTGGGTGGTCATTGGTCAGATTATTTGTCAGGTTGGCACCGGAAGTTCCTGCAATGTAGGTATTTGTAGCTCCTCCAATTGTCAACGGAGTATGCGAACCTGCCTGCAGAGGGGGTACAGACAGAGCAGTCAGCGAGGTCGCACCATCGTGACAGCTCATGCAAAGAAGGGAAGGACTGCTTGATGGCAGTAGTCTTGTGGCGCTGTCGACATACCAGTCGTTAGACTCAATGTTGGCACCCGAAGTGTAGAGGGCGAAGGATGTAGTCGGATTGGTTCTGTTCCACAGGGCGCGGGTTTGAGCCGAGTTATGCGGCGTATGACAGAAAACGCAAACCTGGGTTGTGTTACTTTTGAAAGCTACGCCTGTCCCTGATGAGAGGTCATGATCTGTGCCGACGATGCTTAGTGCCATTGCGCCTGTTGCGATGCTAAGTGCTGCGGTTACTACTAATGCTGATAGTACCTTCTTCATTTTGAATCCTCCTCTTTCATTTTTTGACTGCTCGTTTATATTGCATTCCCAACTGTACTACTCTTACCTCACCTGCCTTTCGCTCAAAATCGACTTATTTGGTAGATCGTGATTAAAAACAGAAGATGATTACTCAATAGCAACATGCGTGCCACCGTGCCACATACATGCAACCAGTTGAAAATACAACCGATTATAGAAACAGTTATGCATTTGCGTTGAGTGCTGTTATCGCTGTATAACCTGTTTCACCGCCAAAAGACATGGTGGTATGTGGTGCGGCGACGGCTCGGAATTATGCCGTTGCTTATCTCAAGACAGCAAAGCTTTTAATAAAGAGGGTGTGATAAATAGCAAGAATTAGAGGTGCTGTGGCGACACACACGATCTCGGATAATGTGTGTCGCCACAGCAAAAAAGGGGAGGCTAGGTTTTTATTTTACCACTGCCACAGGAGGGGGTGTATCAACAGGATGTTCTTTGACGTATTTTTCATTCATGTACTGAAACTTCTGGAAGCGGACATTGAACTGATCAACTACGAAAATGGTGTCATTTTTATCGATGGCTATACCCTGGGGTAACAGAAAACCACCAGGTGCAATTTTAGTTTCAGCTGTAAAGGAACCGCCGACCGTCAATAAATATTCTCCTGCTTCTGAAAAAATATTTACGGTGTTTGCTTTGCCATCTACGCTGTATATATGCCCTTCTGCGTCTGCGGCAATCCCTTTAGGCATTTGGAGCTCGCCGGGATTGTCACCCCGTTGGCCAATGAGGCGAATTGATTTTCCTTCCGGATCCAGCACCTGCAAACGGCAGTTCCTGAATTCGGAAACCACAATATTGCCATTTTTCAAGGTAGTTACCCAAGTTGGCCCAAAAAACTCACCTGGTTCCGTGCCAATCTTCCCTATTGTCTTTAAATGTTTGCCATCCAGGCCATAAACCTCCAGGTTGTGAACCACGGGATCTGCAACAATCAGTCTGTTCCTTTCGTCATCAATAGCGATACCAATCGGCCGTTTGGTGTCTTCGGTCAAATTGATTCTGTTAATCAGCTTCTCGTTCTGGTCAAATACAAGTACCTTTTTACTTGGTGGATCTGCAACGTATATTTTGCCCGTTCGATCAATGGCAATACCCATCGGCTCCTTCATAATGGAGGGTAGATCTTTTTCCCCAAAAACATGCACTTTGTTAATGTTGAAATCGAAAACCAAAATTCGTACATCAAGAGGGTCGGTGATGTAAACCTTACCCGCACCATCAGACGCTATGCCCATGGGGCGGTTGAATCTATAAACTTCTTCCTCCCCGACAACATTCTCAAATAATCTTTGGCCACTTGTTTTAGGCATGTCGTTCTGGGAACGGTAGGCACCCAGCCATTCAATCTTCGGCTCATCGGGGAGCGAGGGCCAAAAGAATCTCTTCTTTGCTACCGGAGCGGCTGCACATCCGAAGATCATGCTTAAAATTACTGTGAGTAGGACTAATTTAGTGATTGTTTTTACCATTCCCATAAAAGCTCCTTATAAATGGATGAATCCAGAATTATTGTAGCTACTTATTGTGACACATTTGACAGAGCTGCATCCTGTCATCCAGATTGTTCGGAAAAAAGTACCGCACATCACCGCCATGGGGATTATGGCAGGATACGCAGGAAAGATCGCGTCCCGATCCAGGCTTCGATGGATCGGGTTTATCCTTGATTGGGTGTCCGCCACCACCGGTGATCCTCACAACATGGGCACCCTTGGCAACCGTTTCATGGCATGAAAGACAGGTGTCATTGATTGATTGATGCAGCTGGCTGGGAAAAGCGCTGCCATGGGGATCATGACAAATCTCGCACATTCCGGCCTCAACCGGGCCATGCAGGAACTTCCTTTTTTTGAGCTCTGTTGTTTTTTCTGCGTGGCATTCGTTGCATAACACAGCATCTCTATTAAGAACAGCATATTTTGGAGTACCTTTTAATTGATGACAATATGCACAGGAAAATGTTCCTGCCGGTCCATGGACAAAGCTAGTGTTTGCCAGTTGTTTGTGGCAGTTATAACATGGATTTTTCTTATCCATACTGCTATCCATCTGGGCGGATGTGGGGTTCATTTCATGGCAGGGGCTGCAAACCTTTTCTATTTCCGGGACATGAAGGGCATTGCTCTTGTATTTCAAATAGATGTCGGCAGCAATCTTTTTATTGCTGAAGAAAATTTCGGTTGTCGTAGTATCTATTTTTTTTTCCCCATTGAGCCCGTCAACGATTATCTCATTCTTACCGGGGTCCCAGACCGGGCGCAAGATTATCAGGTCTTGAAAGGCCTTCCGATATTCAGGAGATCCGATAAGCATAACCTCACTGGCTAAACCATTGATGGTTATCTTCACCCCTGTTATTTCCGGATTGTTCATCTTGAGAATGAGATAATCAGCACGTTTTACCAGACTCATCGGCGCAGGATAAAGAAATTTTATTGCCGCTTCTGCGGAGAAGCATGACATGAAGTTAAATATTACTACAAAGGTGGCAACTCTTCCTGACAACAAAAGAACTCCTTCTGAACTGCGCCGGTGCTAACTCTTGCTTGCCCGCACTCTGTCATAGGACTTGGGTTTATGACAGCCGGCAACGCAAGTGCCACCTGTCCGAAAATTTTCGAATTTTATTGGAATGGCCCAGCTACCAAAGCCCTCTATTTTTTTCTTGATCAACTTTGCTTGATCAGCGGCATGTGCATCATGACAGGTTTTGCATGATCTACCCTTGTCCATCCGGTTTACATGAAGATAATGCAGATTTCGATCGCCATCACGAAAATTTGTCAGGGTCTCTGTGCGCGCATCGATAACCATTTCTGGATCATGACAGTCAAAGCATAAAGCATAGCTGTCAGAGTTGAATGACATATAAAGCTCTTCTGGAAAATCCTTGTGAAGATGCTTTCGGAAAGGTGAGCCATGTGGATCATGACAGGCGGTACAATTGCCTTTTTTAACAGGGGTGTGCACTGATCGGCCAGACATGGCAGAAGCATCATGACAGCTGAAACAGAGTGAAGGCGTGCTAATTTTCAGGAAATACGGATTGTTGGATTGATGGGGATCATGACAGATCAGGCAGTTCCCATCTGCAACAGGACCGTGCAAGAACTTTTTCTGGAAGTTGTTTTCGTGGCAGTTCAAGCACAATGCAGCTCCTACCTTGTGCAGGAGTTTCCCGTTGGGAGATGAATGGGGATTATGACACTTTGTGCAATTTCCCGATGCCACTGGTGAGTGTATATGTCTTGCGTTATTGAACCTCTCGTGGCACATGCTACAAAGTCTGGCACCGGTCTCGACAAGGACCACGGCTCCCTTTTGATCGGGATGCCGTGTACCTTTAACGGGAGAATGACAGGAAACGCAATCGCCTGAAGCAAAGGGAGCATGAAGGACCTTACTGTCTTTCGGTTCAGCATGGCAATGCTGACAATCAAGGATCGCGGCTTGTAAGGCGCCGGGAGCAATAAAAATCCAGGGTGTCGTTAAAGCCAGCAGGGCAAAAGCCCTAAACTTTAAGTTCATAAACGATTTCCATCACCATTTTTGCAGATGAATCATTTTTTTTACCGGGCTTATTTGCACAAGATAAAATGGTTACCTGCCGTAACTGTGAAGGCCTGAAAGAAAAAGGTTGACCCCAAGATAACAGAAGATGGTTGCTGCAAACCCCACCACTGAAAGAATAGCAGCCCTTCTGCCAACCCAGCCCCTGGTTATGCGGGCATGGAGGAATGCTGCGTAAATAAACCAGACGATAAGGGACCATGTTTCCTTAGGGTCCCAGCTCCAGTAGGTACCCCAGGCGTAATTTGCCCACGCCGCGCCGGTCACTATTCCAAGTGTCAAGAGAGGGAACCCGATCATGATTGCTTTATAGTTCAGGTCATCAAGAATCTTGGTTGACGGAAACAGGGAAAGGATGCCACCAGCCTGAGAAGAAACCGAGGACTCCTCATGTTTTTCTCGAATCAGGTACATTATTGAAAGGCCACAGGCCACGGCGAAAGCTGCATAGCCAAGAAAACAGGTAACCACGTGGTATAACAACCAGTTGCTCTGCAAAGCAGGTACCAGCGGTTCAATGCCGCTGTCCAGGCCAAGCTGTGCCCATGCCATGCCCAGCAAGGCGAAGGGGACAACAAAAAAACCGACAGCTCTGTATTTATATTTGAAGTCAATGATCAGGAAAAGCAGGATTATTGTCCACGAAAAAAAGACAACGGACTCAAACAGGTTGGACAGGGGCGCATGCCCACGTCCCATGTCGTAGGATTCTTTCCAACGGAGCCCGATGGCCGTTGTCTGGACAACAAAACCGAACATTGCTGCAATAGTGCCGGAGAAGCCTACATTTTTGTTTTTTGTGGCAAGAAATGCCATAAAAAGTAACATTGAGATCATGTAAGAGCTGGTCGTTACATTGAAGAGCATGGAACTGGACATACGATCTTTCCTCCGCTGTCGTTACAGTAGGGTCTTTGAAAGTTTTAAAATAATGATGAATTAATGTTTTTCCAACTTTGCAGCCAGCTCATGGAACATGAGGTCAAATCCAGCGGGATTCTTACTGGCCGTCCCGCCTAATGTAACATGCCCGTTGCGGACTCTCACCCAGATTCGCTTATGGGACATGAAGAACGCCAGGCAGATGCCAACTACCATCAATGTGCATCCAAGCCAGACTATCCATACTCCGGGATCCTTGGCAACCTGTAATCCTGTGAAGAATTTTTCTTCTTTGCTGTCGAAGGTGAAAATCAGATCGCTACCCCGTTTTTCGTCAAATTCACGGCAGCTTGGATTAAGGAGCACAATTGCATATTCCTGCTGGCCATTGGGCCGGGTGATCTCCAACTTGGCACCGGCTCCAGAGCATCCGGGGAAATCATTACCAACCTCTGGAGCAACACCATTAATTTGCAGCAAGCTGCCGTCAGGTAGGGGTACCCTCTCATTCTCATGGGCAGTGATGGGGACAGCCTGTCCTCCACTTCTGTTTCTGACCGAGAAGCGGTAAAGGGTATCTCCGGCAGAGCCATAGGAGGACTGATAGAAGGTGATTCCCTTATAGGTAAGCGGGTCGTTGACGATGATGCTGATATTTTCATACCCAGGAACGGGTTTTCCGTTTTCGAGCACAGTAAGAATGCTCTTGAATTCTTTGGGTGAGCCGGTGTCATAAAAAAGAGACGCTGAATTTTTCGCATCTGACGGCAAAGCCAAGGTCGATGCTACCGCCGGTGCGACCTTCGACGGCATTTACGCTGGTGCCTTCCGCAATATTGACATAGGCTTTGTAGCCGAAGAAGGAACCAACCAGTGCGCCAATGAACACAATGACTATGCTGAGATGAACGACATATACTCCCAGACGACAATAGGGACTCTTTTGCGCAAAAAGATGGTACTCGCCATTAACCTCGGTAATTGTCGGTTCAGCAAATTCTGCTTTGAGAAAGGCAGCCATTTTATCTTTCAGGGTCGCCGGATTTCCTGTCATTTTAAAGTCTTTGGTGAGGGAGAGCGACTTTTCAAATCCATCATCCATAATCAGCGTTGGTTCGGAAATTGTTTTCCAGACCCTGGGCAATCTTTTGATGGACCGGCAATGATGTTTACAGTCAAAAGGTAGAGGAGCAGTATGAACCACCAGGAATGGTACATGTCGAAAAAGCCTAGTTTTTCATACAGCTGCAGCTTCATCGGGCTCACACTTTGAATATATTCCTGTGGAACCGGCGCCTGAGGTATGACTGTACCGATGATCGACATTAACGCCAGACCAATGAGAAGAGAGATGGAAAGTTTCAGCGAACAAAAAATCCCACAGCATCTGTAGAAATCCGCGATTTGTTGTCAAGGCTGTCTCCTGAGTTATTTATGATTATCTGGGGGGAATATGCCCGTAACCGACAGGGCAGTATAAACTAAATCATAAACTGCAGCAAAATAAAAATTATTAAGACTTGAAACACTCCTGAAACTATTTTTTAAATTAAATTTTTTGCAGCTTCATATCAATTTTCTCAATTTCCTGAGCCATTGCCTCCCTATACAAAACCATTCTGGCTGCCAGATTTTGATCAGAAACGGCAAGAATTTGGACCGCAAAAATGCCTGCATTCTTCGCTCCTGCCCTACCGATGGCCATGGTTGCTACCGGTACACCTCCCGGCATCTGAACGGTCAAATAAAGGGCATCGACCCCATTTAGTGCTCCCCCACAAGCATCGGCACACCAATGACCGGCAAAGTCGTTTCGGAGGCCACTACCCCTGCCAGATGGGCAGCCATCCCGGCCCCGGCAATGATTATCTTTATGCCGCGCTCACTGGCTTCTGCAGCCAATTGTCCTGTCCTTTTGGGTGAACGATGTGCCGATGAGATGCGCATCTCATAGGCTATGCCGAACTCTGTCAGGACCTTGGCCGCCTCTTCCATGACCGGCAAATCTGAATCGCTTCCCATAACTATCAATACGACAGGATTTTCCATGGCTTCCTCCAGAGGATTTTAAGTTAATCAGCGACAAAGGGCCTTGTTGCCGATATCCTTGCGGTAATGGACACCACGCCAGGTAATAAGGGAGGCTCCCTGATAAGCACGATCAATAGCCTCCCTGATCGTCTCACCTGAAGCGGTAACCCCCAAAACCCGACCGCCACTGGTGGCAAAGTCGCCGTTAACCATTGCGGTTCCTGCATGAAAGACAAAAAGTCCCGGAATTTCTGCCGCGGCTTCAAGACCGGCAATCATGTCACCTCTGACATAATCTCCTGGATAGCCCTCGGCTGCCATCACCACACATACCGTCGCCTGGTCGTGCCACTGGATCTGAACCTTGCTGATATCCTTGTCCGCAACCGCCAGAAGAATGGGTACTATGTCCGATTTCATCCGCATCAAGAGTGGCTGACACTCGGGATCGCCAAATCTGGCGTTAAACTCAAGTGTTTTCACGTTATCACCGTCGATCATCAACCCGGCATAAAGCACACCGCAATAGGGCCTTCCTTCGGCAGCCATGCCATCCACAGTCCGGCGCATCACTTCCTGCATCGCTTTTTCATGGATGGTCGGCGTCACGACAGGAGCCGGTGAATAGGCACCCATTCCCCCGGTGTTGGGACCGGCATCACCGTCATAAACGGCCTTGTGATCCTGGGCGCTGGCCAGAGGGATGATGTTCTTGCCATCGGTAAAGGCGAGGAAAGACGCTTCCTCGCCCCTGAGAAATTCTTCGATAACAACCCGGGAACCGGCGTCACCAAACGAGTTGCCAGAAAGCATGTCTGTCACTGCTGAGACCGCCTCGTCTCTGGTCTGAGCAATAATAACACCTTTACCGGCAGCCAGACCATCCGCTTTGACAACAATGGGCAGGCCCGTTTTATCGATAAATGATATGGCAGGATCAATTTCAGTAAATACTTCATAGGCAGCAGTCGGCACGTTGTACTTTTTCATCAAATCTTTGGAAAATGCCTTGCTCGCCTCAATGATCGCTGCATTTTTCCGGGCGCCAAAGATTTTAAGCCCATGCTCTTCGAAAAGATCGACAATGCCCAGAGAAAGAGGCAATTCGGGACCGACTACAGTGATCCCGATCGCTTCTTTTTTGGCGAATGATAGCAATCCCTGTAGATCATCCACCTTTATATCAACATTCTCGGCAATGATGCCGATCCCAGGGTTGCCTGGAGCGCAGTAGACCTTCTCCACCAAAGGGGATTGGGCGATTTTCCATACCAGCGCATGCTCGCGCCCGCCACTTCCTATTACCAGTATCTTCAAGTCAGCCTCCGTAGGTTTTTTAGACAAGGGTAGCTAACCATCCTCGGTTAGATTGAGTATGAGCAATTATATCTATTTATTTCCACTCAAACCTCTTCAGCCATGTTCAGCAGGCACCGCAGGCCTGCAATTAAAGTTGGTCAAAAGGTCAGGCAGTTATCAGGACAAGTGGAGGCTACCGGTGTTGGTGTTAGGACTTCTCATCAGTGCCTGAAATGCCGCATGGAGGTAAAGACCATGGCCATGCCGTGCTCGTCGGCAGCAGCAATGACTTCTGCGTCACGCATGCTCCCACCGGGCTGAATGACTGCCGTGATACCCACCTGGGCCGCATTATCGATGCCATCGCGGAAAGGGAAAAAGGCATCTGAAGCCATAACCGCCCCCGCAACCGGGAGGCCTGCATGTTCTGCTTTGATGGCGGCAATTCGTGCTGAGTTAACTCGACTCATCTGCCCGGCACCGACGCCGATTGTCATGCCATCCTTGCCATATACGATTGCGTTTGACTTTACATATTTCGCCACCTGCCAGGTGAAGAGCAGGTCAACCATCTCCTTTTCCGTCGGCTGCCGCTTGCTTACCACCTTCAGCTCACCATGGAGGGCAAGGTCGGCATCCTGGACCAGCAGACCACCATTGACCCGTTTGAGGTCGAGGCGTGGTAAAGAGTCAGTCTGCCACTGGCCGCACTCCAGAAGACGGACATTCTTTTTTGCCGCTATGATTTCGCTCGCCCTGGCCGAGACACTCGGCGCGATAATGACCTCGACAAACTGGCGATCAACAATGGCTTGAGCCGTCGCCTCATCCAGCTCCACATTGACGGCAATAATCCCGCCAAAGGCGGATTCAGGGTCAGTCATGTACGCACGTTCGTATGCGTTCAGCAGAGTATCGCCGATGGCCACACCGCAAGGGTTGGCATGCTTGACAATCACGCAGGCGGCACCTTCATTGAAGTGTTTGACACACTCTAGAGCAGCGTCAGTATCACCAATATTGTTATAGGACAGCTCCTTCCCCTGCAACTGGCGAGCAGTGGCAACGGAGGCCTCCTTTACATCACGCTCAACGTAAAAAGCCGCTGATTGATGGGGATTTTCGCCGTAGCGCATACCCTGCGCCTTTTTGAACTGCAGGGTAAGCGTGTCAGGATATTCGGCAACCCCTTCACTGGTGCGGGCTCCCAGCCAGTTGGAGATGGCGCCGTCATAGGCTGCTGTGTGCTGATAGACCTTTACCGCAAGACCGAAGTTGGTGGCGGGAGAAACATAACCACCGCTGCGCTTCATTTCATCGAGCACTATAGCATAGTCGTTGTGGTCGACCACAACCGTCACATCGGCATTGTTCTTCGCTGCCGAACGGAGCATGGTCGGCCCGCCGATATCGATATTTTCTATGGCATCCTCAAGGCGTGCAATCGGTTTGGCGACGGTCGCCTCGAAAGGATAGAGATTTACGACCACCATGTCGATCGGCTCGATGCCGTGCTCCTTCATGGTGGCCACGTGCTCCGGCATTGCTTCGCATGCCGAGCAGACCGCCATGAACCTTGGGGTGCAGGGTCTTGACCCGGCCGTCAAGCATTTCCGGAAAACCGGTGAATTCCGAAACGTCTTTGACTGCAACCCCGCTTCCCTCAGAAGTTTGGCGGTGCCGCCGGTTGAAAGAATCTCGATGCCGTAGCCGGCGAGCTCCTTCGCGAAATCGACGACTCCTGTCTTGTCGGATACACTGATCAATGCACGGGAAATCTTTGCCATTTTAATTACTCCTTTTTTTATTTATATATGTCCGCAGAACTAAATATACATGAGGTTATTGTGGCTGCAGCGATGCCAAAAACCCCAACGACAATGCCGGTGAGGTGTAGTATCTGATGACGATGGTTTCCTATTATAAAGTCCTCAAACAAGAGGTTACATGGCAACAGGCAAGCGACATAAAACCGAAGAGCCTAGCCCCGGAAAGAGATCCACTCGGTTATTGTTCTGGAAAACTCATGTGCTTAAAAAAATATTTCTCAAAGGCAGGGGTACCAGACATGGGGATAACTTTGATCGCCTCGGACAGTGTATCCAGGCATGCAAAACCGTCACCGGCGAGAATTGAGCTTTCAACGCCATGTAATGCGCCCTCTTGGACAAACCGACAAATTTTTACCATGTTTCCGCTGAAAATTCCAATTATTTTTAGATCTTCCGGCGAAAGAACCGCGCCGAAAGAACCTGTCAATATTACTTCTTTCAGATCGCTTTCTGCAAGCCCAGCATGGGACATCAAAATTTCGATTCCGGTCCTGATGGCGCTCTTTGCCAATTGGAACTGGCGGATATCATCTTGGCGAAGATAAAGGCAGTTGCTTGCGTCTCGATAGAGGATGAAAGCAGCCTCGCCGTTAATTTCCTGGATATGGTTGGCCAGATTCGATGAAATCTCTGCCGGTGGCAGCAACCGCCCCGAAGGGTCAAGGATACCCTTCTGCAGCAAGCAGGAGATAGCGGCAACTACTCCGGAACCGCAGATGCCAATGGGTTTTTCGTTGTTGATGGTAGTGAGGTGAGGCCGATCTTGTTCAAAGCTGACGTCGCTAATGGCCCCCGGCAAAGCAGCCATGCCGCAAGCAAGGTTGCCTGCTTCAAAGGCCGGACCGGCAGCTGCGGAAGTGGCGTAAAGCTTTCCTCCTGCAGCGACTGCCAGTTCGCCGTTGGTACCCAGGTCAAGATAGAGACAGGGTCCATCCAACTGGCGGTCCTTGTCAACGCCGAAAATAAACGCCACCAGATCACCTCCCACATAGCCGCCCGGCATGGGAAAAAAAGTGCATTCCAGGTCCATCTGCCAGCCAAGCTGAACAGTTGACAGCGTTCTTCGGGAGGGGAAAAGCGGACGGTAGGGAGGAAAGGCCAGTGATTGCACTGGAAGCCCCAGGATGAGATGCTCGATGACTGAATTACCAGCAACGGCCACACAGCTGACGTCTGCTGGGTCAACGGCCGCACGGGCGATAAGTTCGAGAGCAAGAGACTCCAGCTCGCCATTGATGAGGGTGCTCATTTTCTGCAGATCTTCATCGGACTTGATTGCGGCGGCAAGGCGTGCCACCACATCAGCGCCATACTGCCGCTGCGGATTCAGCCGCCCTGCTGCAGCCAGCCTTTCTCCGGTGGTTCCACTGATTAGCGACCCAGCAATTGTCGTCGTCCCCACATCGAAGGCAAGGGCCATCTGCTTAACTGATTTCAAGAAGAGACACCCCGCGGGGCAGCACCTCACCGATACAGACTGAAAAACAACCCGTTTCGGCGGCACGCGACATAAAATGGTCTGCTGCTGCGGCAGGAAGTGAGATGAGGAGCCCGCCTGAGGTCTGGGGATCAAAAAGTGGCAGGAGCTTGTCCCCCGGTGCATCGCCGCAATCTGTAAAAGGGGCGTAATAATCGCGGTTGCGGTAACAGCCGGCAGGAACCAGACCATCCTTGATCAGGTCAGCGACTGCCGAAAAGACAGGGACATTTGAGAGTTTGATGACAATGGTCACGCCGGCGCCACGCGCCATCTCACAGGCATGGCCGATAAGGCCGAAGCCGGTCACATCGGTGGCGGCGTGAGCGCCGCACTCGAGCATCAGATCTGCGGCACCCCGGTTCAGCTTGCACATCCAGCCGATGGCCTCTTCTGCATCGGCGGTTGCCACCATGTCGGCCTTGATTGCCGTGGAAATAATGCCTGTACCAATGGGCTTGGTAAGCAGCAGCTTGTCACCGGGACGTGCAGTGGAATTTCTGACGACCTGGTCAGGATGAATAAGTCCGGTCACCGCCAGGCCGTATTTCAGCTCTTCATCTTCAACGGTATGGCCGCCGACGAGACATGCCCCGGCTTCGCGAATGGCATCATTGCCGCCAGCCAGAATCTGGCTGAGGACTTCGCCCGGGAGGGAACAGGCCGGGAAAAATGCCAGGTTCATGGCCGTGACCGGTTTCCCCCCCATGGCATAGATGTCGGACAGGGCATTGACGGCGGCGATACGGCCAAAGGTGAAGGGATCGTCCACCAGGGGTGTAATGATATCGGTGGTCTCAACCAGGGCCAGGCTCTCCCCTATCCGATAAACCCCGGCATCATCGGCAGTATCGGCTCCCACGAGAAGTGCTGGATCTTCGGAGTGGAGAAGACCCGCCAGTGCGTTTTCCAGGCCCGCCGGGCCTAGCTTGGCCGCTCAACCCGCCGCTTTCACCATTGCTGTTAATTTTATTTTTTGTTTGGTCATATTCCCTGGTTCTCATCCTGCTACATGTGAATATATGTTGAGCTAAGTCAATCTTCACTATTATTGTGTCAGGGTCAATCGATGTAGACCCGTGGCACGCGCTTGCTGATGCCGCAGAAGATTTCATAGGGAATAGTCCCCGCCCACTCGGCCAGCTCTTCGGCATGGATGCAGTTGCCATGCTCGTCACAACCAAGCAGGGTCACTTCGTCGCCGACCGCGACGCCAGGAATGTGGGTCACATCAAGCATGATCCAGTCCATGCAGACGGTGCCTGCCACCGGGGCTCTCTGGCCACGGATCAGCACCTCTCCTTTGTTGGTCAGGGCACGACAGTAACCATCGGCATAGCCGACCGGGACACTCGCCACCAGACTTTTTTGGTGGGCAACGTAACGTCTGCCATAGCTGATGGAAGTTTCAGGCTCCACCCATTTCAGCATTGCTACCCGGCTTTTCAGGCGCATGACTGGCTTGACGTTGATCTTGCCCTGGAAGTCAGCAGAGGGCAAGGCGCCATAAAGGACTATGCCGGGCCGCATCAGGTTACAAAAAGGCAAGTTTTTACTGAAAGCAGCGGCACTGTTGGCAATGTGCACATAAGTGGGAGCAAAACCCTGCTTTTTGGCCTCCTGCAAAACCTCGGCAAAGATCTCCACCTGCCGGTCAGTATAGCGTATGCCGACAGCCTCCAGTTCATCGGCTGAGGCAAAGTGTGAAAAAATACCCTCAAGGTCGATGTTTTTCAATTCCCGCAGCTCCTGCAGAAAGGCTGCAGCTTCATGATGGGATATTCCCAACCGACCCATGCCGGTGTCAACCTTGAGATGGATCTTTGCCTTGCGATAGAGTTTTTTGGCTGCATCATCAAGGGCCCTGGCCTGCTTCATACAGAAAACAGCGGTAGAAAGGTTGAAGCCAACACTCTTTTTTTCCTGGCCAGGGTAAACCCCGCCGAGAATCAGGATGGGACGGTCAATGCCGCTCTTCCTGAGCTGGATGCCTTCTGCAAGGAACGCAACGCCAAAGGCGGTCACGCCCAGAGCCTCCAACTGGAGGGATATGTCCATAAAGCCATGACCGTAGGCATCGGCCTTGACCACCGCCAACAGACCGCATCCCGGCGGAGCAACCTGCTTTACCTGCTTAAAGTTTTCGACCAGTGCTGACAAATTGATTTCTGCAATGGTTGGGCGACTATCCATGACCAATTTAAAACTCCATCTGAAGCCGGATGATATTTCCAGTAATAACCACTTCCGTTGATTTTCTAGCATGTATCACCGGTACTGTAAAGTCAATTGACTCGCCCCAAGTCCAATGGGACACACAATAAATCATTGACTAAACAGCAAATATATCCTAGTTTAAGACCCCTGAAAGTTACTTCCGGGAATATATAAAAAATGAGTTTGGCTGACGCTGAAATTCATTTACACTGTCCGGATTTCCCGGTACAGGAAAGTGGCCAGACATAACCCCTATTCCAACAAGAAAAGCCGCGACCTTTATGCCGCGGCTTTTCTTGTTTCGACTACCTATCCTTGTCGCAGGTTGCCCATGAAGCATAAAACAGATTTTCTCCGGCTAGTCGTTGATCGGGAACTCAATGCCTCACCCATCAAAGGAGTCTATCTCATTACCGATGAGCATGATCGTTTGATTGAGAGAGTGCAGGAGGCCATTTGCTGCGGCGTAAGGGTACTTCAATACCGGAACAAGAAGGGCGACCATGCTGAGAAGATTGCCCTCGGGCGGGAACTGAAAAAGCTCTGCGCCCGCCAAGGGGTCACTTTCATTGTCAATGATCATCTGAGCCTGGCACAGGACCTGGATGCCGACGGCCTTCACCTGGGGCAGGATGATGGAAATCTGTCGCAAGCCAGAGAAGTGCTGGGGCCGGCAAAGATTATCGGCGTTTCGACCCATAATCTGGAAGAAGCGATCAAAGCTGAAGCCGCCGGCGCCGATTACATCGGCTTTGGCGCCATGTTTCCCACCAACAGCAAAGAGGTCATCCATCTGCCTGGACCGGAAGCTCTGGCAGACATCAAGCAAAAGGTGAAAATACCGGTGGTAGCCATCGGTGGGATTAACCACAACAACGGCTGCCAGCTAATTGACAATGGCGCAGACGCAGTTGCTGTTATTTCCGCAATTCTTAGTCGCCCGGAGCCAGGCTTGGCAACAGCTGAGCTGGCGCTGCTGTTCAACCGCCGGGCACCGTTTCCCCGCGGCAACGTCCTTACAATCGCCGGCAGCGATTCCGGTGGCGGAGCCGGCATCCAGGCTGATTTGAAAACCATCACCCTGCTTGGCTCCTATGGTGCATCAGTGGTCACCGCCCTCACCGCCCAGAACACCCGGGGAGTTGCAGCAATTCATGGTGTACCCCCTGACTTTGTCGCCCAGCAAATCGATACAGTTCTTGCGGATATTCCCATCGATGTAATCAAGACCGGCATGCTTTATTCTGCCGATATCATAAATACAATCGCCGACAAGCTGCAGCAGTATGACAGAAAAATCGTCGTCATAGATCCGGTAATTCTGGCCAAGGATGGCGCGGAACTCACCAATCGCAAGGCGCTGGCCACTTTTCAAAAGCGGCTTCTTGCCTGCGCCTATCTGCTGACACCCAATATTCCCGAGGCAGAACGACTGACGGGGCTCACCATCCGCAATGAGGAAGACATGGAAAAGGTGGCCCTGAAATTGTACGAGATGGGGGCGAAAAATGTGCTTGTTAAAGGTGGGCACCTATTGGAGGGAACTGCCGTCGACATCCTTTATGACGGCAAGGCATTCCACCACTTCCAATCACCGCGAATTCTCACCAAAAACACCCACGGCACCGGCTGCACTATTGCTTCTGCCATTGCAACCCTTCTTGCCCAAGGCGAGCCGCTGACAACTGCCGTGGCCAAGGCCAAGCAATTTATCACAGCGGCAATAAAGCTGGCCCAGCCTTTGGGCAAGGGTCACGGACCTGTTAATCATTACATGGCAGCGCAAAAATTTAGATGTCAATAACCGTTTCATATCAGGAGTAATCATGCAGAAGACTCAACTTGAATATGCCCGCCAGGGTGTCTTAACCAAGGAAATGAAGGAGGCAGCCCTGGCGGAAGGGCTTTCCCCCGAGTTTATCCGTGACGGTCTGGTAGCCGGCAACATAATCATCTGTCATAACATCAAACATCTCAACGGCCGCCCGCTGGCTGTAGGCAAGGGTCTCCGCACCAAGGTCAATGCCAATATCGGTACCTCTGCCGACGATCTGGATATCAGCAAAGAGCTGGAAAAGGCACGAGTGGCGGTCAAACATGGCGCCGATGCCATAATGGATCTTTCCACAGGTGGTCCGGTCGATGAGATCAGACGCGCCATCATTGCCGAGACATCTGCCTGTATCGGGTCTGTGCCACTCTACCAGGCTGCCCTTGACGCAGTTCGGACCAAGAACAAAGCGATCGTTGACATGACCGTCGATGACATTTTTGAGGGGGTTATAAAGCACGCGGAAGATGGTGTCGACTTCATCACCGTCCACTGTGGCGTTACCAGAAGTACCGTCGAGCGCATGCGCAACGAGGGCAGGATCATGGACGTGGTTTCCCGTGGCGGCGCCTTCACCATCGAATGGATGGCCTACAACAAGCAAGAGAACCCGCTCTTTGAGCATTTTGACCGGCTGCTGGAAATCACCAAGGCCTACGACATGACCCTTTCCCTGGGAGACGGCTTCCGCCCCGGTTGCCTGGCGGATGCCACCGACCGGGCCCAGATCCATGAGCTGATCATTCTCGGCGAATTGACTCAGCGGGCCCAGGAATTCGGCGTCCAGGTGATGATCGAAGGTCCCGGCCACATGCCGCTCAACCAGATCGAGGCCAACATTCAGCTGCAGAAAAGGCTTTGCCACGGTGCGCCCTTCTATGTGCTGGGCCCACTGGTAACAGATATAGCACCTGGCTACGACCACATTACCAGCGCCATTGGCGGAACCATTGCCGCTGCCGCCGGGGCTGATTTTCTTTGCTACGTCACCCCCAGTGAGCATCTGCGCCTGCCGACAGTGGAGGATGTCAAGGAAGGGGTGATTGCCTCCCGCATCGCCGCCCACGCCGCAGACATAGTCAAAGGGGTGAAGGGTGCCATGGAAAAAGACATCCAGATGGCCCGTTGCCGGAAAAAGCTCGACTGGGAAGGACAATTCGCCCTGGCCCTTGACCCGGAAAAGGCGAAGCGCCTGCGTGCCGAGTCAGGGGTTGCCGATCATGGCGCCTGTACCATGTGCGGCGAATTCTGTGCCTACAAGGTCATGGATGACGCCACGGAAAAGGAAGAGGCCGCCAAGAGCGCCTCCTGAGACTCTGCTTCAGCCCATGTTCCGGTTGACTTGCAGGGGGAATTGAGCTATTAATTGCCAATTGCCATCTTAGCTCAGTTGGTAGAGCAACTGATTCGTAATCAGTAGGTCGACGGTTCGACTCCGTTAGATGGCTCCATAATTCAAGGGTTTGGCATACGTGCTGAACCCTTTTTTTGTTCTGGGTGCGCTATGGGTTCACGTAGTATTCCCTTAGCCGGCTCCGCCAGAAGATATGGCAGTGTAGTCATTGCCACCTGACCACAATTACTGTAAGATGCCGCCTGTGAACCGGTTGTGATTTCAGCTTACCAAGGACAAGGGGTTTAGGCCTTATGACAATGGACAATCATCAGGGACCAAGGACGGAAACCAGACACATTGTCCGGCTTGCAGTTTATTGCGGTCCTGACCAGAAGAGGCTTCTGACAAATTATTCTGTTAACATGAGCACTGGCGGATTATACATTGAATCCTCTTCAATTCTTCCAATGGATACAGTGCTTCACATAGAGTTCATGCTGCCTGGCCTGCAAAAATCCATATCCTGCCAGGCGAAGGTTGCCTGGACAAATGAGCCTGGTTCTCTAAAAAAGCCCTCTTTGCCTACAGGAATGGGTATTCAATTTCTGACCCTTTCTTTGGAAGACGTGCACACGATCCGCGACTTCCTGACTCATTATGAGCTGGTTCCCACCTGGTGATGTTGGCAGCGCACCCAAGGCCCTGATTTTCGGGGAGACTGGCTATCTGTTCATCACCCGATCGAGATCAGCAATAAGGTCTTCTGTTTCCTCCAAGCCGATGGACAGACGAATTAAATCATCGGTAACGCCGCGAACCGCACGCTCTTCAGCCGGCATGGCAGCATGTGACATCTTGGCCGGATAGGAAATGATCGACTCTACTCCGCCAAGGCTGACGGCAAAAGCCGCCAGTTCCGCCTTTTCCAGAACGCGGTGGGTCAACTCCACCGAATCCAGCTTGAATGAAAGAACCGCTCCCGGACCTGCTGCCTGGCTCCTGTGTACTTCATAACCCGGGTGGCTCACCAGCCCGGGGTAAAAAACCTCTCTCACCCTCTTCTGCTGGGAAAGCCACTGGGCAACAGTAATGGCACTCCTCTGGCTCTCATCCATCCTGACTCGCAACGTCTTTATCCCACGCAGCACCAACCAGCAATCCTGCGGACCGAGGATAGCACCGAAGGCATTCTGGACAAACTTGATCCGCTTGCCAAGTTCCTCATCACGAACCACCGCAAAGCCGCAGATGACATCGCTGTGGCCATTGAGGAACTTGGTACCGCTGTGGAGGACAATGTCACACCCCAGTTCCAGGGGCCTTTGCAGATACGGGGTCATGAAAGTGTTATCCACCAGCGTCAGCAAACCCCGCTCCTCTGCCAGACGCACCGCCGCGGCAAGATCAGTAATTTTCAGCAGGGGATTGGACGGCGTCTCCAGGTAAATGGCTTTGGTGGCAGGTGTAATAGCCTCACTGATCTTTACAGGATCTGTGGCATCGACAAAGGTTGAACTAATTCCCAGCCTTTTGAAGAGAGTGGTCAGGACGCGGAAGGCGCCACCGTAGACATCCTCGCAGACCACCAGATGATCGCCGGGAGAAAACAGCAACAGCACTGACGATATGGCGGCCATGCCCGAAGCGAAGGCAAAACCATGGCTGCCATTCTCCAGGAGAGCCACGGTCTCCTCCAGTGCATCCCGGGTGGGATTGCCCGAACGGGCGTAGTCATACTTGCCGAAATGGTCGACGGATTCCTGGGCAAAGGTGGAAACCTGGTAGATTGGAGTGGACAGCCCCTTTGTGTAGGGATCTATGCTATGGTCATTATGGATTATTTTTGTACCGAACTTCATGCTTCCCCCTTTTCTGCATTTATAAATGCCTGCTCCAGATCGGCTATAAGATCGTTCACGTCCTCGATGCCCACTGACAAACGCAGCAGAACATTGTTGATCCCCAGTCTTGCCCGGATCTCCGGCTGAATATCGGCATGGGTCTGCAGCTCGGGAAAGGTGATCAGCGTCTCCACCCCACCGAGACTCTCGGCAAAGGAAATCAGGCGTGTGTTGAGGAGCAGCTTCTCCACCAGAGCCGGCTCCGTCACCTCGAACGCTATCATGGCACCGAAGCCTTTGGACTGTGATTTCAGTAAATCATGTCCCGCGTGTCCTGCAAGGCCCGGGTAATGAACTCTGGCTACTTGCGGATGCCTGTCCAGCCAAAAAGCCAGGGCAAGCGCATTGTCCTGCTGCCGGTCCATCCTCACCCCTAGGGTTTTCATGCCACGAATCACCAGCCAGGAATCCTGCGGCCCGAGCACGGCACCGATGGAATTCTGCAGAAAATAGATTCGCTCCGCAAGCCGCTGGTCTTTTGCCACCACCAACCCCGCCACGGTGTCGTTATGTCCGGCCAGATATTTGGAAGCGCTGTAGACGGTTATGTCAGCCCCCATCTCCAGCGGCCGAAGTAGGTACGGGGTGAGAAAAGTATTATCGACGATGAACAGCAGTTGCCGCTCCTTGCACAGTCTACTCAAGGCCTCGATGTCGGCAACCTTCAACATTGGATTAGTCAGGGATTCCACAAACAGGCCACGAGTGTTGCTTTTAAGACTTGCCTGGACCGCCTCATGGTCTGTGGTGTCAACGTAAGTGAATTCAAGACCGTACTGCTGGAAGATTTGCTCGAACAACCGGTAGGTCCCGCCGTAGAGGTCCTCCGTCACGATCAGGTGATCACCCCGCTGAAAAAGAAGAAGCAGATTGGTAATGGCGGCCATCCCCGAAGCGTAGGCGAAGCCTCGGCTTCCACCATCGAGCCGTGCAATCCCTTCTTCCAGCGACTGCCGGGTCGGATTGCCAGAGCGGCTGTAGTCATAGCCGGTGCTCTGTCCCAATCCGGGGTGGCGGAAGGTTGCTGTCTGATAAATGGGAACGGTGACCGCACCCGTCCTTGTGTCCCAATCCAGCCCAATTTGTACTGCCTGTGTCGAAATGTGCATCGCGTTGCCCCTTTTCATAAATAAGATTACCAGACCAGTACAGGAAAAGTCGTGCTGCTTTACTTCTCACCATACAAAAAAATCCCCTTCCGGGGCAGGAAGAGGATCTGGTGTCGTTTTCTCTTCCTTATCTCCCGAGACCAAAGTCTCGCAGGATTTGGCACCTTCCCTTTGCAGGGGGTTGCCGCGACGTCACAGGGCCGGTCCCTCAGTCGCTCTTGATAAGAATGTTATTCAATTGTAAGGGTGTTGTTTACTAAATCACTTTCAGTCAAACCTGTCGGTACACTACCAATCTGATAATTTTATGTCAATCTCTTTTTATTCATGTTTGTACCAGCTGCTTGTCCTTCAAAAACAACACAAAAGCCCCGCTGCCCCCCATCTGCCGCGGCGCCGGCGCGAATTCCGCAACCATTTCCTTGCCGTTTTCGCGCAGCCAACGGGCAACGGCAGCTTGCAGCACCGGTTCGCCGGGAGAATTGTTCCCTTTACCGGTAATAACAAGGACCGCCTTTTGGGAACGATTGAATGCCCCGGTCACAAAAAGGGCGAGGCTTTCAAGTGCCTCATCCCTGGTCAAACCGTGAAGATCAAGCTGATAATCAATCCGAATCGCACCGCGCCTTAGTTGCCTTACCCTGTTTTGATTCAAGGGCCGCAGTGGCTCAACGTCATCAGGCAGTTCATCCTGGAAGACCACATCCATCTCCAGCTTTTCCAATGCCTGGAGAAAAACGCGACGCTCCACGTCGTCAATCCTTTGTACAATTGGACGCTTGGCGGGAGTTGCTTTACCCGGCGTGGCAGCTTTCTCCTGGATGCTACGCACATCTGCAACCTCGAGCAGGAACAGCGCCATGTCATCATCAGCGGTCACCGGCGCAGCTGGAGGTGGAGGAGCCGCTGCCTTTTTCGGCTCCTCGGCTCGCTTGGTCTCTATGCCTTTCAGGGCCTTGAAGGGGTTATGGGCAAAATTATCTCTTGCCTGCGAGTTGTCTTTCTTCTTTTTCATACAATCCTTTAAAAAAAGCGCCCGCCTGGTTCCTACTCCTTGGGGACCAGAATAATTTCAATTCTTCTATTCTTTGCTTTTCCCTCGGCGGAGTCGTTGGCCGCAACCGGTTTGAACTCACCATAGCCAATGGCGGCCAGGCTGTTTGGATCGATGCCCTGCTGCTGCAGGTAACGGGTAACATTTATGGCTCGGGCTGCCGACAACTCCCAGTTGGTCGGGTATTTCTTGGCAAGGACACCACCTATCTGGACATTGTCGGTATGTCCTTCAATGCGAATTGCCTTGTCCTTGACATTTTTGAGAATGTCGATGACCTTCTGCAGGACTACCAGACCTTCCGGTTTCACTTCTGCCTTGCCGGAATCAAAAAGAATTGCATCTACCAAATTGACGGTAAGCTTTCCCTTTAGTTCAGAGATGGTCACCTGCCCCTGGGAGATTTCGCTTTTCATTTTTTCCAGCAGATCTTCATAGGTTTTGCTCGTCTTCTGTACTTCTTCTTCCTTTGCCTTTTTTAAATTTGCTATCTCACCATTCAATCCTGCGTTATCACTTTCAAGGTCCGCTATCTTTTGCCTCAATTCCGAGATATTTTTGGACAAGGTATCTGATTTTGCCTTAAGCATGTTATCCAGTTCCTTGTTATCGATGGCAAGCTTTTCCTTTTCCTTGTTGGTTGCAGCTAAATCCTTGCCCAGTTTATCAACAGTTGCTTTCAACCCTTTATTTTCAGCATTCAATGCCGTGTACTGCTGCTGCAATGATGACAGGCTTTGGTCCAACGAGTCAGCTTCTGCCACCTTCGTCAGATATTTACCTTTACCCACCAGACAACCGGACAACGCGAGAGAAAAAATACATAAAATTACCAGCAACCAGACTTTTTTCAACATGATTAACCTCCTTTGTATGGTGGCAGACCAGCCACCTTCGTCGGGCGATCTTGCCCGAACATATCACCATTGAAGAAAATAAAGCGGGACCACAGCTGCTGCAAAAACAAGCGCCGACGGCACAAACAGCCGATGGTAGACTTTTGCCGCGTCAGCGCCAAAATATTCTCTGCTCAGCACGAGACAAAGATGGACCGGTGAAAGCATGACCCCTGCAAAACCGCTGGCAAAGGCAAAAGCCAGGTACCCCGGATCAGGCGGAGTGCCACCCATTAATGGCAAGAGCAGGGGGAAAGTGATGCCGACAAAAGCAATGGTCAGGCCTGTCATTAGCCCGGCTAGAAATGTTACCATGAAAATGATGACCAGAACAGGAAGCCCGCTGGCTGAGAAGAAGCGGGAGATCCCATCCAGTGAACCGCTGAGATATAGTGTCTCCTGGAACACTACGATCCCTGCCACAAGGAGAAGAGCCTTAATGGACACACTTTCCCGCAAAGAAGACATAATTTCCGCCGGCGAGTAGCGATGAATGAGGTAGAGAGCGATGCTGACGCTACCCAGAGCCGCCGCAGGATTGGCATCAAGCAGCACAACAAGGAGCAGGGCAAGCAGTATCGGGGCAACGGTCCAGGTGAAGGTCCATAGGGCACGTATTTTGCCGACTCTGTCAGAGACGGTCACAGCGGTGCCCTTTACCCCACGAAAGCAAAAAACAGCCCCCCAGACAACAACGGAGACGGAAAACGGCGCATTGGCCAAGGCAAGTTCCTGCACCGGGATCTGGCTGAGCCCGGCAACGAGTATGATTCCGGGGTAGAGAGGTGAAACATACTCCCAGATGTGGCGGTACCAGTAATTTATGAAGGCCTTCTGGTCCGCCGGAATCTCCAGTCCGTTGGAGGCCTCCTTCACCATCGGCGCAGAGAACACCGCTCCACCCGTTGAAGGCAGCAAACCGATTGTTGCCGGCATCGCCGCCATGATCAGGCGAACGTCAGGTAAAAGTTCCGTGAGGCTCTCCACCATGCGTTTCAGGGTCAGGGTCTTGCGCAGTATATTTTCAAGGATCATGGTGAAGATGAGCGTCGCCGTCATCTCCAATGTTTTTGTCGCCGTTACCGCTTTTAAGACTCCGTTGAGAAAGCTTGCCGGAGGAATCCGGTACAGGCAGGCCAAAAACAGTGTCCCGAGCAGCATGACTGTTGCAAAGTACAAGTTTCTCCGCAGCAGCACGACCATAAGAATCAAAACGGCGAGGATTTTCAATAAATCAGGCATGGGTTTTCCAAATATGGGCAATACTAGCAACCAGCCGGGGCAAAGTCAATCAGGCCTGATACCGATTGTTGCTTTCAGTGCGCCTCACTCCAATTCACACCAAAATTTAAATCCACCTTCAGCGGCACCCTCAATGGCAACGCATTTTCCATCTCTTGCTTGACCAGCTTTTCCATACGCAGTTTTTCATCCACAGGCACCTCGAATACCAGCTCATCGTGCACCTGCATGATCAGTCGGCTTCCCAGCCCCTCCCGCTTCATTCGATCGGTGACACGAACCATCGCCTGCTTGATGATATCTGCGGCCGAGCCCTGAATCGGGTAGTTGATGGCATTGCGCTGGGCAAAGGAGCGGATGTTGCCGTTGGTGCTCTTGATGTCAGGAATCGGCAGACGGCGGCCAAGGATGGTCGTCACGAAGCCTTTCTCCTCTGCCTCTCGGACACAGCCATCAAGAAAGATGCGGGCACCGGCGTGGCGGGCAAAATAGTTATCGATAAACTCCTTTGCCAACTTGGTTGAAACGCCCAGTTCCTTGGCCAGACTGAATGGCCCTTGGCCGTAGATGACACCGAAGTTGATGGTTTTTGCCTGGCGACGCATCTCCGGGGTGACCATTTCGGGGAACAGGCCGAAAACTTCCGCTGCTGTTCTGGTGTGAATATCCTCGTCTTTGGCAAAGGCGTCGCAAAAGACCGGGTCTTCGGAAAGGTGGGCCAGTACCCGCAGTTCGATCTGTGAATAGTCGGCAGAGAGAAGAAGACAGTCCGGCTCGGCAATAAAGGCATGCCTGATGCTGCGGCCTTCCTCAGTCCGGATCGGGATATTCTGCAGGTTCGGCTCCGATGAAGAAAGACGGCCGGTGTTGGTGACAGCCTGGTTGTAAGAGGTATGAATGCGGCCTGAGCCTCCGTAAACAAGCTTGGGCAGGGCATCGGTGTAGGTTGATTTCAGTTTTGACAGGCTGCGGTACTGAAGGATCATCCGACCGATGTCATGTTCAAGGGCAAGTCGTTCCAGTTCTTCCACATTGGTAGACCAACCTGTTTTGGTCTTGGTTTTTTTGCCACATGGCAGCTGCAGTCGGTCAAAGAGAACCTCCCCCAGCTGTTTCGGGGAATTGATATTGAAAGTTACTCCGGCACAAGCAAATATTTCCCGTTCCAGGTCTGCCAGTTGAGCCCCGAACCCTGCAGACAACTTCTGCAGCAGCACAAGGTCAAGCTTGACGCCGTAAAGTTCCATCTCGGCAAGAATCTTCACCAGCGGCATCTCAACCTCGCAGAAAAGCTTCTCCATTCCGGAATCGAAGATTTGCGGTGCAAAAAGCCGCTGCAGCAGATAAGTGGCATCGGCATCCTCACAGGCATAAAGTGACGCCTTTTCCACCTCGACCTGGGCAAAGTTTTTCTCTTCCTTGCCACTGCCGGCGACCTCGGCATAGGAAATCATCTTGTGGTCAAGGAGTTCCACAGCCAATGAATTCAGCCCATGGCTGGATCTGATCGGGTTGAGCAGATAGGAGGCAAGCATGGTGTCGAACCAGAAACCCTCCATCTCGATACCGGCCCGGCGCAACACCTGATAGTCATACTTTATATTCTGGCCAATCTTCTTTTTTGCCGGATCAACAAGCAGCGGCTTCAATGCCGCCAGAACATCCGTCAGTGAAAGCTGGTCCGGTGCCCCCAGATAATGATGGCCAACCGGCACATAGTAGGCCTCGTGGTCGCGGAAGCTGAAGGAAATACCTACCATTTCCGCCTCGAAGGAGTTGAGGCTGGTGGTTTCCAGATCAACGGCAAAAACAGGCTCGGCAGAAAGTTTCTCCACCAGGGAGGCAAAATCGGCTGCAGAGAGAATGATCTGGTAATTGTCGGTGGAGAGGGTGGAGACGCTGGTAAGTTCTTTCATCAGTGTGGTAAAGCCGTATTCGCGAAAGAGGTCCGCCAGGCGACGATTATCCGGCGCCGAGGCGGCAAAGTCATCATAGGAATAGGGAACCGGCACATCGCATTTTATGGTAGCCAGTCGTCTTGAGAGCCGGGCCTGGTCAGCGAATTCCCTGAGCCGCTCGCCAACCTTCCCCTTGACCTCCGAGGCATTTTCCAGGAGTTGATCCAGAGACTGGTGCTCCTGGATCAGTTTGATCGCCGTCTTTTCGCCAATGCCGGGAACGCCCGGAATATTATCTGAAGAATCCCCGGCCAGGCCAAGGATGTCCACCACCTGTTCGGGCGCGACGCCGAAACGCTCGACCACCTCGGCAGGACCTGAGACCTTGTCTTTCATGGTATCCAATAGGGTAACGTTTTCCGTCACTATCTGCATCAGGTCCTTATCGCCGGTGACGATAACGGCAGCCATCCCTTTTTTTTCACAGTCGCAGGCGATAGTGCCGATAATGTCATCGGCCTCAAAGCCAGGCAGCTCCAGGACAGGAATGTTAAAGGCACGGACGGCTTCCTTGATCGGCTCGATCTGCAGTCGCAGGTCGTCGGGCATGGCGATCCGGTTTGCCTTGTACTGGGGATACAGGTCGTTACGGAAGGTCTGTCTGCCGGCATCGAAAACGACGGCCAAGTGATCCGGTTTCCTGTCCTTTACCACTTTCAGCAGCATCTGGATGAAGCCGTAGAGTGCATTGGTGGGAACACCTTTCGGCGAAGAAAGGTGACGAATGGCATAATAAGCCCGATAGATGTACGATGAGCCATCAATGAGATAAAGTATTTGTTTTTCCGACATCTGTTTCCTCTATTCCTCTTTTTCCCTGGTAAAGATGACAAAGGCCATGCTTGGCCGTTTGTTGGCCTCACGCATGGCAAATTGCATCCGGTCAAAATGCCAGCCTTTGGCCGTCCATTCGTTCAGGACATTTTCCAGGGTGTCGTCCGCCACGGCATTGACCTCGACTACTTTATATACCTCCATCGCTCCACCTCATATTATTTTTTCGCAAATAGTAGCCCATAAAGTGACCACCTTCAAGGGGAATAATAGCGCCGGAAGACATTGTTCCGGGTCCAAAAGAGCTGTTGCATCCCTGAGAAAAACTGATATCATGAGAGCAAAAGGAGGTGTTTATTCACCCATCGCAGAAGCAATCGACAAGGTAACAGAACCATCACAAAAAGGGAGTCAGTATGACAGAACGAGAAGTGGAAGAAATCGATCAACTGGCAAAAGAAGCAGAACTCACCCTTAAATATGACAACGAAAAAAAAGATCTTAAGGAACGGCGGGCGGTGGCTAAGCAATCACTGTATGACGGTTCCAAAAAGCTGAAACATAGCATACCAAAAGGCAAAAGGGTTTAATTACCACCACAATTGAATAAAACAAAAAGTACGGCAGGGGGAGTGGACACCAAGGTGTTTCTCCCCCTTGACTTTGTCCGCAAACTGATTATGTTTATCTGGAACCAAAAGGAGGATGCAAAATGGCACTTGTCAAATACAATCCGTTCAAGGATCTTCGCACAATGCAGGAGGAGATGAACCACCTGCTGGATCTCGCCTGGAACAGGGAATCCGGCGAGGATCTGAATGAGGGGATATGGCAACCGCCGGTGGATATCTATGAGAATGAGGACTGTGTCGTCATTAAAGCTGAGGTCCCTGACATGGATCAGAAGGACATTGAAGTCAGGATCGAAAACAACACCTTGACCTTGCGCGGCGAAAGGAAACAGAGCACCGAAATAAAAAAAGAAAATTATCACCGGGTGGAACGCTACTACGGCAACTTTCAGCGCAGCTTTACCCTCCCCCAGACCATCAATCAGGACAAGGTCGCGGCATCCTGCGACAGGGGTGTTTTAACCATCACTCTGCCAAAAACTGAAGAAACTAAACCAAAGCAGATCAAGGTGGAAGTAAAGTAGGCAGGAAAAGGGGTCCTCGAACCTTTCTACCCTCGATCCAGACTTTAAATGACTTCATTCATGCTGCCGGTACGATACCCTTCCAAATCCAACGCCACATAATTGAATCCGATCTTCTTAAAAAATTCAACCACCGACCGGCGCAGTTCCGGTTCCAGCATTTTTGCCAGGTCTTGTTCCGAAAGCTCTATCCTTGCCGTTTCATGATGGAATCTCACCCGATACAGGGAGAATCCCTGTTCCTTCAGGTATTCCTCGCATGACTCGATCATTGCCAGGCGCCCTGGGGTTATCTCTACGCCATAGGGGAAACGGCTGGCGAGACAGGCATAGGGCTGCTTGTTCCAAGTGGGCAAGCCAAGTTCCCGGCTCAGGCTACGAATTTCGTTTTTACTCAGACCCGCCTCCAGCAGTGGACTTCGCACCTTTAGCTCGCCTATTGCGATGCGTCCTGGCCGGTAGTCGCCAAGGTCATCGGTATTGCTGCCGTCGGCAATAAAGGTAAAACCCTCTGCGGCAGCCTGATCCAGACAAAGCTGAAACAGTTCCTTTTTGCAGTGATAGCAACGATCTTTCGGGTTGCCGGCAAAGCCGGGGATTTCCAGCTCATTGGACTCCAGCACCAACTGCCGGGTACCAATGGACTGGGCCAGCGAAACCGCGTCGCGAAATTCAGAAGCAGGATAGGTAGGGGAAGTAGCGGTAATGGCACAGGCCTTTTCACCCAGCGTTTCATGGGCAACCTTGAGCAAAAAGGTTGAGTCGACACCACCGGAAAAGGCCACCAGCACGGACCCCATCTCGCGGAGAATGCTTTTCAGTTTCTCATATTTACCATGCAGTTCATCCATCATCAGCCCCAAAATGAAGACGGCCCGCTAAACGGGCCGCTCGGTATATACAAACAACAGCCGGGTCTAGTCAAAAACGCCCGTAGAAAGATACCTTTCTCCAGTATCCGGTAAAATCACCACTACATTTTTGCCCGCCCCCAGCTTCTTTGCCACCTGAATCCCACCAACCAGCGCAGCTCCGGAGGAGATTCCCACCAGCAGCCCGGCCTCCATGGACAACCTCTTGGTCGCCAGGTAGGCGGCGTCATTGGTAACACGAATCACTTCATCGTAGACCTTGGTGTTGAGCACATCGGGAATGAAGCCGGCGCCAATCCCCTGGATCTTGTGCGGTCCCGGGTCACCGCCGGACAATACCGACGAATCGGCTGGCTCCACTGCTGCTATGTGAATGGCTGGATTGTGTTTCTTCAGTACCTCGCCGGCCCCGGTAATGGTTCCGCCGGTACCAACCCCTGCCACAAAACCGTCAATGGACAACCCTCCCATTCCATTGATGATCTCTGGACCGGTTACTCTGCGATGAACTTCAGGATTTGCCTTATTCTTGAACTGCTGAGGCAGAAGATAGCCATGCTCGGCGGCCAGTTCCTCAGCTTTTTGCACCGCCCCACGCATCCCCTGGGCGCCTGGCGTCAGCACCAGCTCCGCACCATAAGCAGCCAGAAGCCGACGACGCTCGATGGTCATGGTATCGGGCATCACCAGAACCAGCTTGTAACCCTTTACGGCACAAACCATGGACAGCCCTATACCTGTATTCCCGCTCGTTGGTTCGACAACGGTGGCTCCTGCCTTGAGACAGCCATCCTTTTCCGCAGCCTCGATCATGGCAAGACAGATACGATCCTTGATGCTGCCACCTGGGTTAAAGGCCTCAACCTTTCCCCACAAGGCGGCTGAACCACTTTCTTCAAAGGCGGTCAACCGGACCAGGGGGGTATTTCCGATTTGCTGAATAACATCCTCACTTTTTAAAACTGGCATATGATGTCTCCTTTTTCCCAATACTCATATGAAATACATGAAGCGGTGGTCCTGTTCCTTCTTGACGCCCATATCGTACCCCCGCTCGCACAGGGTCTTCAGAGTAATCGCACCGAACAGCCTGTCCAGTTCATTACTTGCCTCGTCCCAGACTGTCTGGGTAACACAAGCGCCATCGAAGTGGCATTGCTCCTGCTTCTTCTTTTTACCTCCCAGACAGTCGACCAGCAGCATATCCCCTTCCGTCGCCTGGACTATATCCTTGACTGTGATCTGTTCAGGGCTTTTGGCCAGACAATATCCCCCCTGCGGTCCTCTCTTGCTGTTGAGAATTCCATTCTTCTTCAGGGACTGGAAGATCTGCTCCAGATAGCGCGGGGAAATATCCTGGCGGCGGGAAATATCCTGAATCTGAGCTGGCAGATTGCCTGAGTTATAGGCAATGTCAAATAGCGCCCGCAACCCGTAACGGCTTTTTGTTGAAAGTCTCATAGATTCACTCCATTTAAAATATTTCCAACCGTACTATCCTTTACTTAATTCGTCAAGAACTTTCAGGGAACCGGACTCAATTCCCCCCACAGCTGGTATGGGTTACCGGGACGAAGGCGCTTATTTCAAGTGACAGAGGAGGCAGAGATTAGTGGTGGCGGGATCGACAGCGGGATGCATGGGCTGAGGATTACTGAGGTTGTGGCAGGAGATGCAGCTGATTCGGCCATTGACCAATTTTATACGAGCCCTTTCAAGTTCAAACGTCGGCAAGAATTCGGTTTCCAGGCCGGCCGGCGGATAAGGCTTTTCCACCGGATGGGGCCCCTCGAGAGGGCAATTTCCGCGCAAACAACTGGAGACCGGCCTTGCCCTGCTGCCGTTGTGACAGGAAAGACATTCATGTGAGCCCCCATCACCACTAACCAGATACCCGTGATGCTGCACCTGACCGGCGTCTGAGGAGTTAGTCAGGACAATAACCAGCAGCAAGCTGAACAGAAAGAGTGTCTTTGGCATGTTCACCTCCATACTCTGCTATTCAGATACGACCATATTTGACGTGGTAATGCTTTAGGTAAAGCTTACCACCGGCTGAAAGCGATGCAATGAAACCGCAGTCACCAGTACCTTTCCGGTGGACTTACCCGACCGAGATGCATTATTTCACCTTCGAAAATCTGGAAATGGTCCCCATACTGGTTGACCCATTCATCCCCTTCCTCAAGGGGAATAGGAACCTCACGACAGCCGAGAAAGACTTCAGCCTCGCCCAAATATGCAAACCACTCCAGGCTGCCGTTCATCCACATCTTATTTTTGATTTCCATGGTACCCTCCAAAAGTATCAGTGATTGTACTTAAAGTTGAAGCTGCAGGTCAAGCAACTCTGCTTTTTACTTGTTGCCCAATTGAGTTTTTGTTATTACATGGGGACCAAATACAAAAGCAAGGCTAAAGGAGTCATAGAATGAACTTTACGAAAATGCATGGGGCCGGCAATGATTATGTCTATGTGAACTGCTTTGCGGAACAGGTCGCAAACCCGGTGGACCTGGCCATAAAGGTATCCAACCGTAACTTCGGCATCGGCTCCGATGGTCTCATTCTTATCATGCCATCCGACAAGGCCGATGTGCGCATGCGCATGTTCAACTCCGACGGCTCCGAGTCGGAAATGTGCGGCAACGGCATCCGCTGTGTGGCCAAGTATGCTTTCGACCACGGCATCGTCAGCAAGAAAGAGATCACCGTCGAAACCGGTGCCGGGATCCTCACCCTCCAGCTCTTCACCAACTGCTGTAACAAAGTGGACAAGGTTAGGGTCAACATGGGCAAGCCACGCCTGACCCGTGGTGAAATCCCCATGACCGGGGCAGCCGAGGCAAAGGTCATCGACGAGCCGCTCAACATCCTCCACACCACCTTCAACATCACCTGCGCCTCCATGGGCAACCCCCATTGTGTTATCTTTGTCGATGATGTGGCATCCTTTCAAGTTGAGAAATATGGGCCGCTCATCGAGAATCATGAAATCTTTCCACGACGGACCAATGTGGAATTCGTCCAGATCATTTCCCGCACCGAGGTCCGGCAGCGCACCTGGGAACGCGGAGCTGGAGAGACCCTTGCCTGCGGTACCGGCGCCAGTGCGGTTTGCGTGGCTGGCGCTCTCAATGGCCTGACTGAAAAGAAAATCCTCAATCACCTGTCCGGCGGCGACCTGGAACTGGAGTGGGCAGAAGACGGTTTTCTCTATATGACCGGCTCCGCTGTTGAAGTATTCAGCGGCGAGATCGCCATCTGACGCTGTAAAGCACCTTGTCTCCATAAAAATAACGGTTACAATCTAGTATCCATTTAACAATGAAGGCGGAGTTTTTCTTCGCCTTCACCTTTTGCGAGAAAACCATGACCACCTGTCCCATGTGCAGCAAATGGAGTGATGAACAGGATCTGCATATTGCTGAATTGGAGCACTGCTATGTGCTGCTCAATCGTGACCAGTTTTTTCCCGGCTATACCTTGGTTTTTACCCGCAACCATGTCACTGAACTGTTCCACCTGAACGGTGAGATCAGAGATGCTGTAATGGCAGAAGTCTCTTCCGTGGCAGCTGCGCTTTACAAGGTTTTCCAGCCGGCTAAAATAAATTATGAGCTTTTGGGCAACATGGTGCCGCACATGCACTGGCATATTGTCCCCAGGTTCACCGATGACCTGCTCTGGCCAAGGCCTATCTGGTCAGAGCCCCATCAGGAACTTATCCTTGCGGAAAGTGAATATGTCGAGCGTATCAAGCTGGTACAGGAGACGCTTCTTTCCGGGGATATGAAGGTAGAGGTTTTATGAAGGACTTTCTAGGTGCACACATGTCCATTGCCGGCGGCATTTACAATGCCCCCGAGCGCGGCACCAAGACCGGTTGCGGCGTAATCCAGGTCTTTACCCAAAATACAAATCAATGGCGCGGCAAGGCCGTTTCGGATCCCGATGTACTCCTGTTCAAGGAAAAACTGGCAGAATCGGGATTGAACGACGTCATCAGTCACGACATCTATCTCATCAATCTGGCCGCAGCGCCTGGTGAGATAAGGGACAAGAGCCTGTCCGGTTTTCAGGAGGAGATGGTACGCTGCTCCCGCCTCGGCATCAGCAAGATCGTCATGCATCCCGGTTCCCACAATGGCGACGGCGAAGAAACCGGCTTAAGGCGGATCATCGAGGCCTTCGACCACCTCATCACCACCACACCCGCCTATACCGGCCAGATCCTCCTGGAAACCACCGCCGGCCAGGGCACCAACCTGGGTTACAGTTTCGAGCACTTAAGGACAATCATTGATGGTTCGGCCTATCCTGAGCGTTTCGGCATCTGCTACGATACCTGCCACACCTTCGCCGCCGGTTATGATCTTGACCAGTGAGATTCCTACAATGCTGTCTGGGAAGAATTTGATCGTCTCATCGGCATCGACCGCCTGCAATGCTTTCACTTCAATGACTCGAAGAAGGGACTTAACTGCCGGGTCGACCGCCATGAACATATCGGACAGGGGGCAATCGGCGCCAACGCCTTCTCCCTGATCATGAACGACCCCCGCTTCACCAGAATACCCAAGATACTTGAGACCCCCAAGGGGGACCATGACGAGATGGACGAGATCAACCTGAAGCTGTTGCGGGAGATGGTGAAAACGGTTTAGGGGGCCAGATGGCTCATCAAAAGGTAATTGTCTGCGACCTGATGCAGCAGGAGTACATTTACTTTCTCGATGAACCGATGGGGAAAAATTTTCATCCTGATTTCCTGCCGGAACTGTCGCCGAAAGAGATGCTTGAACTGGGGGTTTTTGGCGGCAAGTACATGACTGATTGCGGCGGCGAATTTCCCCATGACTGGTTTGCCAAGGCAAGGCTTTGCCATGAACGCCATGTGCCGGAGTTCAACTATTTTGGCGTCAATGCCTCCAAACCACTGGCTTACTGGCGAGGGAAGGGCTGGATCTACCATGAAGACCCGCGCGGGTGGTTTCAATGGTACTGCCGCTACTACATGGGACGGCGCTGTGCCGATGATGCCAGACAAATCAAGCGCTGGAAGGCGATGCAGAGACACCTTGCCCAGCTCGTCAAAAACTGCCCGCCCGGCAACCTCAGTTGCCGTAAAAAGCAGCGGCAGGCATTGCTCCACTGGGCCTATGACAGCCGAAAATTTTGACTGGTGAGGGAGACGATGATCGAAAAAATCGAGGTTATCCAGGGAGACATAACAAAGCTGGCCGTGGATGCCATAGTTAATGCCGCCAACAACAACCTGCTTGGTGGTGGCGGTGTCGACGGGGCCATTCACAGAGCCGCCGGTCCTGAACTTTTGGCCGAATGTGCCACCCTCGGGGGCTGTGAAACCGGGGAGGCCAAGATTACCAGGGGATACATGCTCCCTGCCCGCCATGTTATTCACACCGTGGGACCAGTCTGGCAAGGCGGCACCAAGGGTGAGGCTGAGCTGCTGAAAAGCGCCTACCGCCGTTGTTTCCAGGTCGCCCATGAAAATGGTTTGAAGACCATTGCCTTCCCCGCCATCAGCGCAGGAGTCTATGGCTACCCAATGCGGAAGGCATGCGAGACAGCTCTGCAGGAGGCAAAGAGTGCACTTGAGCAGTACCCTGACCTGGAGAAGGTTATTTTCGTCACCTTCAGTGCCGATGCCTTGGCCATCTACCAGAAAGAATCAAGGAAGATTTTTGTATGAGAGCGGTAATTCAGAGAGTCAGCGAAGCCAGGGTCACTGTTGACGGCAAAACAGTCGGCAGTATTGACCGCGGAATTCTTGTTCTTGTGGGCGTTGAAAAAGGGGACAGCATCAAAGAGGCGGAATGGTTGGCG
>CAWAFF010000033.1:0-15830 GCA_963780945.1 uncultured delta proteobacterium
CTGACATGGATAGCGCCGTTACGGGTGAGGGTACTGGAGTAGAGATGGAATTCGGTAACTGCAAAGGGGGCACTGGCAAAAGCCCGCTGCTTTTCTTCAATGGCCAGCACCATTCTAGATGGGCTTTCATGAGACGGGCAATGGTGATGTGGGGGGAGAATCTCCGTTCTTCAGGCGAAATGCCGACCCGATTCAACGCCAGTTCGACCTGATATTGCATGGCTAACAGCTGTTGGTTGGCCCCCATTCCCACCCAGAGGATTCTGGGATGTTTTGCCGGTGGGAAGTGACCGATTCCGCTGAGGAACAGTTCGAAAGCAGGGAGAATTCACAGTTTTCAGAGACTGTTTTTATGGCAGCCAGGGTCGGATCATCGGCATCGCCAATGAAGCGCAACGTGAGGTGAAGCTGTTCCGCCGCAACCCAGTGAGCACCCGGCAGCTCACATCGTATATCCGCCACTCTTTTTTTTATTGTCTCGGGTAGATCAATGGCCACAAAAAGGCGGTGCATTTTCAGTCCTGTCTTGACTCAAAGGTTTGTCCATCTCTGCTGCGGATACATCAACCTTGTAACGTCCGTTTGTCTTCTTTGATAATTAAACCCGTTTCCCTGGAAGCAAGGCGAATACGGTCTATAACAGGCTCTACCTTTTTTCCCCTTGAGGATGGCGGGTTGAAATTTCACCTCCTCGTTCAGTACGTTGAGAGGGATCAACTCTGCTTCCCTCTACTCCTTTGTCAGGGTAATGCGGACAATAATGCTCCTGTCACAACTCTTGCTGAGACTGCCGAAGGCAAAGTTGCCGAGGCTATAAAAAATCAGGGCATTTTTATAGTGCTCAATCCCCTGAAGCACGTGTGGGTGGTGGCCGATAACAATGTCTGCCCCTGCATCCACTGCCAACCGCGCGGCGGTCACCTGGTATTTTTTCGGCATGACAGCCAGTTCCTGCCCCCAGTGAAAGGAAACAACTACGTAATCGGCACTGGCTCTGGCTCGGGAGATGTCCTCTTCAAGAGTAGGCCTGAAACCGGGCGCAGTACCAGCCCGATCTTTGTCGGCATAGAATTCCTTCGGAAAGGTAAGGGAGTAGGAAAGGAAGGCGATTTTGCTGCCGTTACAGGTAACTATCGCCTCACGACGGGCGGATGACAGTGAATCGCCAGCACCGCTGTGATTTATCCCCAGGCTATCAAGGTGATGGATCGTTTCCAGCAGGCCATCAGCGCCATAGTCCAGCATATGATTATTGGCCATGGACAAGACGTTGAAACCGGCACGTTTCATTGCGGCGCGGCCTGGGGATCTGTTCTGAAGCGGAATTTCTTGTTTATAAACTCAGAGCCTTTGTTTGTCAGTGGTGCTTCAAGATTGCCGATGGCCAAGTCTCCATCTTTCAAGGCAGCTACAGTGGCGGCAAAGGGATAGTCATAGCCTAATCGGTCAAAAGCAATCTTCCCTTTACCCGCGAGCATGATGTCGCCGACGACGTTGATAACTATTTTGTCGGCGAAAGCAGATTCAGGAAGGAGAAGGGTTATAAATAAAAACAGCTGAAATAATTTCATATGCTCGCCACGGTTTTCTGATTAATGGAGTTATTTTAAAAATCAGTTGACTAACAATCAGCCAGATGCTAAAAAATATAGCTTCCTCGTTTTAATTGTAAAGGCCTTTTCATGCTCGATGCTAAATATATTCGCGAAAACCTGGAATTGGTTGAAGCGCGCCTGAAGACTCGCGGAGCTGGAATAGAACTTGAGCAATTCCGGCAACTGGACAGCAGTCGGCGGGAGCTTCTGCAGCAGACTGAGACTCTTAAAGCCTTACGCAACAAGGTTTCGGAAGAGATCAGCCGACTAAAAGACAAAAGCCAGGGCCAAGAGCGTATTGCCGAGATGCGAGAGGTCTCCCAGAGGATCAAGGGGCTGGATGAGCAATTGAAAGGGGTTGAAGAGTCGCTGGAGCATTTTCTGCTGACAGTGCCTAACATTCCCTCTTTGGCAACCCCTTTGGGTGTCTCTGAATCCGACAATGTTGAAGTCAGGACCTGGGGACAGAAGCCTGTCCTTGATTTTGACCCAAGACCGCACTGGGAGATCGGCGAGAACCTGGATATTCTCGATTTTGAACGGGGCGCCAAGCTGGCCGGGGCCCGGTTCACGCTCTACAAAGGTTTGGGTGCTCGCCTGGAGCGGGCGCTGATAAATTTCATGCTCGATCTCCATACCGGGCGCCACAATTATGTTGAAATGCTCCCGCCCTTCATGGTAAACAGGGAGTGCATGACCGGAACCGGCCAGCTGCCGAAATTTGAGGAAGACCTCTTTCATTTGGGAGAGGTTGATTATTTTCTAATTCCCACAGCGGAGGTGCCGGTTACCAATATTCACCGCGGCGAGATCCTGAAAGGCAGCGACCTGCCGATCCGTTACGCGGCCTATACCCCCTGTTTCCGCAAGGAAGCCGGTTCCTACGGCAAGGATACCCGGGGACTGATCCGCCAGCACCAGTTCAACAAGGTTGAGCTGGTGAAGTTTGTCCAGCCCGCGAATTCCTACGATGAACTGGACAAGCTGCTGGCCAATGCCGAAGAGGTGCTGCAGGCGGCTTGAGACTTCCCTACCGGGTGGTTGAGCTTTGTACCGGCGATATCGGTTTTTCCGCCGCCAAGACCTACGACATAGAGGTCTGGCTGCCGGGGCAGAATTGCTATCGCGAGATTTCTTCCTGCAGCAATTTCGAAGATTTCCAGGCGCGTCGGGCCTCCATCCGCTTCCGGGAGGACGAAAAAGCCAAGCCGGAATTCGTCCACACCCTGAATGGCTCCGGGCTGGCCGTCGGCAGGACAGTCGTGGCAATACTGGAAAATTATCAGCAGGCTGACGGTTCGGTGTGTTATCCCGGAGCACTGAGGCCTTACATGGGCGGGCTGGATACAAATAGGTTGAAATTCGGAGGGATGGCCGAGTGGTTGAAGGCGGCGGTCTTGAAAACCGTTGAACGAAAGTTCCGTGGGTTCGAATCCTACTCCCTCCGCCACAATCAGATACATGTTCACAAGGAGAGATGGCCGAGTAGGTCGAAGGCGCTCGCCTGCTAAGCGAGTATACTGGGAAACCGGTATCTAGGGTTCGAATCCCTCTCTCTCCGCCACTTATTGCTTTATGGCAAAGATTAGTTTAATGGAGGTAGTGTGAAGATTGTGCTGAAATCGTTAACTTTTGCTCTTTTGACAATGGTCGCCCTGGGCGGGTGTACAAGGAAAGAGGAAAAAAAGAAACCCAGCGAACAGGCCACTCCTCAAGGACAGGTTGCCAAAAAACAGACCACGGTTGTTGTTCCAGATAATGTAAAAGGGAAATGGAAGGCAGTAAAAATAGCTGTTACCGATAAAAGCACCAAAAAAGATACCCTTTATACTATAAATATCGGTTCTGAGGTCACTCTCCCCGGTGGAAATCTAATCTTGAAAGTGGATAATTTCCTTCCCCAGTTCGTCATGGAAGGGACCACCCTTACTTCACAGTCCAATGAGCCCAAGAATCCTGCTGTTCAGGTACGGGTAGTGGAAAATAATAAGGAAATATTCAAGGGCTGGTTATTTACACTGTATCCTACCACCCATGCATTTCAACATCCTCGTTATGGCTTCACTCTCCAGGACTTTGTCCCGGCAGGCTGAGAATAATGCGATCTTAGCTGGAAGGATAGATTGCAATACAAGCTCAGGCAGCAGTTATACGCATAAGAAGTTTCAACAAAACAAATTAACGTGTTTGCGCCCGTGGCTCAGCTGGATAGAGCACAAGACTACGAATCTTGGGGTGGGAGTTCGAATCTCTCCGGGCGCGCCAAACAGAAGGGCTGACAAATAGTCAGCCCTTTTTTATTTAGCTACATTTAGCAACATTTATTACCGCTACAAGTTCCCTTCGCTGACCCACTTCCCCGTAATCCCTACATAAGCCGATGCGACATTACCCACCCAAGACTTGGGTAGTCCTACAGTGGTGACTGTATTTATTCCACCTTGTCACCTACCCGCCATGATTGACATTTAGACTCTGCCGGGTTGGAGTTATCATCCTGTTGTCATGCCGGATGCCGAGCCGGCAAGCCAACAACGGTCGTAACAGACGAACTCCATAAGCCGGATAGCTCATTGACCATGGCATTCGGCGCAGTCGGTTTCCTGCCAGGCCTGCACCGTTGTCTTCCGGATGCCTGAAGTTCAGGGTCTCGCCCGTTTTTGCCGCTTCAAGACCTCTCCCCTCAATTCCTTGTACCGTAATGTCGTGGCACAAGCTGCAATCCTTGCTGATGGTTTTTCCCTGCTGGTCGGCATGGTTGCCGGTGTGGCAGCGGAAGCAACCGGCAAAATTAACGTGCCCGATGTTATCCGGGTAGGCTTTCCACTGGACCTTCATGTGGGGAAAAACGTTTCGTCCAAATTCTTGCTGTACACCCCTGATAGATTTTTCCACCAACTCCTGCTGTTTGTCCCACAGAGCCGGATAGTTCTTTTGATAAAATTGAGTCAAGCCTTTACGGATTGCATCCCGGGCGGCATCTGCAGTTGGATATTCCGCGGCGCATAGCTGCACTGCCAGTTTTTTGATCTCAGGCAGAGTGGCTGGTATTCTGCCGGCGGTAATGGCCGTATCGATGAATTCTGACGGCGGCCGGTAGCGATGGGACGGGCGATTGTGGCAATCAATGCAGTCCATGACCCTGAAATCTGATTGCTGTTGAACCTGGCCGGAGGGGGCCTGATTTTTATCGCGGAAAATCCTGACAATGCCGCTATCCAGGTCCGTGTAGCGAACCCAGGGGATCTTCTGCCGACCAGGGTCCATGGCACGGTACTCGATACGAACACGGGGATTGATATGCCAGTGAATCCCTTCTATCAACCCCTTTGCTGCCTCAGCTGGACCGGTCTTGAGGCTGAGTCCGATTTGCCAGGGGGAGTTTTGTTTGTCTTGCAGGTAATGGGTGCGCAGCTCAAGTTTCTGACCGTAAAACTGTTGCGGCCAGTGGCATTGTTCGCATACCGCCCGGGCAGGGCGCAGATCCTTGATCGGCGTGGGGATCGGGCGGGGATAAGCATTGGTCAAAACCGCGTAGACCTGGTACAACCCGGACAGCTTGGACCGAACATACCAGTCAGCGCCGGGGCCCACATGACAAGCGACACAGGCCACCTTGGCATGGGGTGAATTCTTGTGCGCCACATGTTCCGGTTCCATTACCCGGTGGCAAAGCGTACCGCAGAAAGCCAATGATTCGGTATAATGGAAGGCTTCATAGCTGCCGATGGCTGAAATAAGGAGAAAAAAGCCGGTGCCGATGACAAAGATAAAGAAACCATGGCGATGGCGGGCATCTTCAAGATCGATCTTTGGCCATCTTGGAACCGGTCTCCCCTTCCCCTGTCGCTCCCGCCTGGCGGCAAGGTACATGCCGACGGGGATGAGGAAGAGGCCCGCAATCATGACTGACGGCAGCAGGATGTAAGTAATCAGCCCCAGGTAGGCGGTCTGCATCCTGACAAAGGTGGCTGCAATGATAAGAAACACAATCATGAACAACGCAGCCAGGGCGATCAGGACGCCAGTGAGGGAGAGCCAGTTTTTAGCCGATGGTGGAATAGCTACCTTCACACAGCCTCCTGATCTTCATTGTCATTTGCTGCTGTACGAATGGATCAAGAGCTTTCGATGCTGATGTAGAAGGTGTGTTTCCCTCGCTTCAGAAGTAGCAGTATTGGTTCCCCCTTCTTAACCTTTGCGGATTCAGCGCTGTACTCTGCTAAATTCTTCACCGGCTTGCGGTTAACCTCCCTGACCACGTCTCCCAACTGAATGCCCGCATCTTCAGCAAGACTGCCAGGTTCAACCCCCACTACTACAACCCCTGTCTTTTCCGATAATTTCAGCTGTTCTTTCAGTTTCGGGGTCATGTCCTCCAGCTTCATGCCGAAACCCTGGAGGGGGGTAACTGCCTTTGGTGCAACCTTTTCTTCGGCTAGCTCCTCCACCTTGATCGTAAACGGTCTCTCCTTTCCATCGCGTACAGAGGTTCCAGTAATATTCTTACCCACTGCCGTTCCGGCCACAAAGCGGGAGAGGTCGTTGGCCGTTTTGACCTCCTTGCCGTCTAAAGTGGTAATAATGTCGCCACCCTTCATTCCGGCTTTATCTGCAGGACCACCGGCAATGACATCAGCAATGAGCGCGCCCTTCGGCTCCTTTAAACCGAATGCTTTGGCTATGGGGGGGGAAATGTTTTGAATGCTGACCCCGATCCATCCGCGAACAACCTTCCCCTTTTCTTTCAGTTGTGTGACCACCGATGATGCCAGGGAGCTGGGCACCGCGAAACCAAGGCCTTGCCCTCCGGAGACGATGATGGTGTTGATGCCGATGACCTCTCCCCTCATGTTGACCAGTGGCCCACCGCTGTTGCCGGGGTTGATGGGGGCATCGGTCTGGAGAAAATCATCGTAGGGACCGGAACCGATGACCCTGCCCGTGCCGCTGATGATGCCGTGGGTGACGCTCTCCTCCAGACCGAAGGGATTGCCGACGGCGATCACCCAATCACCGACCCGCATCTTGTCGGAGTCACCCAAGGTGAGCACCGGCAGATTTTCAAAGGGGGAGGCGATCTTGATCACGGCCAGGTCAGTCTTGGAATCCCTGCCAATGACCTTGGCCTTGAATTCCCGCCCATCCGACAGCTTTACCCTGATTTCCTCGGCATTGTCCACCACATGATTGGTGGTGAGGATCAAGCCCTCCTTGTTAATGATTGCCCCCGAACCGAGACTCTGCTGTTTCATTTCCCGTTCCGGCATGTCACCCAGATCATTTTTGAAAAACTGGCTCAGCGGATTGTCCTCATTGGGACCTAGAAACTGCTGGAAGGGATTGGCGGGTACCTTTACCGTTGAGGTGGTACTGATGTTGACCACCGCCGGTTTCACTTTTTCCGCCATGTCGGCGAAAGATTCGACAAAAGCATTCACCCCGGGCTGCGGTTTGCTCTCGCAGCCTCCCTGAGAGGCACTGACAATGAGAAACATCAGGGATAAAAGGGTAATTCTGGGGATATCGAACAGTTTGCACTTTAGCATGATCTGCCTCCAAAAGAGTTTGAACTGCTAACGTGTTGCCAATTTCTACGCCCTAATTCATTTTGATATTTCGACGGGCATCCCTTTCTTTTGAAAAATGGCTACCTTGAGTTTCAGCAAATCGACCTGCATCAGCAGTCCCATCTGCCTGAGCAAGGTCAGTGCCTCTGTCAAATAGTCGGCACCGTCGGCTTTATGAATTTCAGCAAAGATAAGGTTGCCCCTGGTGCCGATCTTCACTGCCTGATTGACAATCGTCACAGGCATGCCAAGCGGTACGGCTTCGTATAACTGACCGATGTCCTCCGGGTAGAGACGAATGCAGCCATGACTCACTCTTCTTCCCTGTCCCCAGGGCTTGTTGGTGCCATGGATGAGGATATCCGGAAGCGACAGCCGCAGGGCGTGTGTTCCCAATGGATTATCCGGCCCCGCCTCAATTTCCTGGAAAAGGCCTGGCCTTTCCGCAAGGATTGATGCCGGGACATGCCAGACCGGATTGATAATTTTTTCAATGATGTGAAAGGTTCCGACCGGTGTCTCTCTGCCTTCTTCACCAATACCGACCGGAAAGGTAATGATATTTCCGGCGGCAAAAAAATAAAGCCGCATCTCCGCCAGATTTATGACTATCCCATTGTGCCCTGCAGCCATGGGGACTATCCATGCTACAGGCACTTCGATGTCAGTGCCGGGTGCAGGAATGAACGGGTTTAACAGAGGATTTGCATCAGCGAGTTCGTTGAAACCCAGGTTGAACTTGCGTGCGATCTCGATCAGGGATTCATCAGGTTTGACCCTATAGCGATTGTTCATGCCGAAACAATCGCCCCGGTCTTGGTAAATCCTTGCCGAGACCGTCTGGCAGAGGATCACGGAAGCGATGACTGCCACAAGCGATGCGACAGTCATTACTGCGCTGATGCCATTACTGGCAATGGCAAAATTAAATCGCCTGGTCATCGCCGGAAACAAGCAACGGGACATCCAGCAAAAGATCTCCCGTTGACCCGGCTCTGCTCCTGGTTGCCGTCCTTTATTTCCTTTGCTCCAGCTCAAAGGCCTTGACCGCCTGTTTTGACGCATCTTCGGCCCTCTGGACTGCATTCTCAGCCCTGGTAGCTGCCGATTCTGAAGTAGCTGCAGCAGCCTCCGCGCGGGCGGCTGAGTCCTGGGTTCCTTTTTCCGCACTTATCAACGCCGATTTTACCGTTTCTGCGGCGTTCCTGGCAGCCTCACTGCTGTTCAGAGAAAGGGTCGTCTTTTGATCGAGCTGATTCAGCTGCTGTTCAAGGCCGGTTACCTTCTGCTCCAGCTGGATGACCCGGTGCGACAGCGGCTCAATATGCTCCCTGACCGATTTATTTGTTGCGCAGCCTGAGGTTGTCAGGAGCAGCAGACCGGCAATTATCAGTTTCCAGGTGGGCATAACTATCTCCTTTTTTCGTTAGCGCATGCTAATGGAAAGTTTACTCTTGCCGCCGCTGAAGTCAAATCCCGATTACCAACATGCGTGTAACACCATGAGGGAAAAATTTCTCTACCGGTTCCCAACGGATTGACACACTTATGGTTGAGGGGCATGACAAAGCCAAATCTACTCCCGCCACGGCCAACTTTCGATGCAGTAACGGCCGGGGGAGCAGAGCTGATGGTTTATTGACAGCGACAAAGAATAATGTACCTTTTAATTATGTTGGTTTAATTTAAGTTGGGGGGGCTCCAGATGCGATGGCACTTGGTGGTGGTTGCGGTGCTTGCTATTTACGCTCTTCCAGTCAAAGCTCAAGCCTACGATTATCCGGTCAAAAACCCCTACCTCGCAACCATTGCTGGCACACCGACTGCATTCAAAGCCGACCTGAAGCTGAAGGTTCCAGAAAAGCATAAGGAGCTGGAAGTCGTGCAGGGGCGTAAGGTGCCGTCGATTTACTGGTTCCAGGATCGGATGAAGTATTCGGTTGCCCTGCAGGGCGAGAAGGCCCCCCTGATTTTTATCATTGCCGCTGCCGGTTCCAGCTACAACTCCCCGACCACTCATATTCTGCAAAGAGCATTCTATAAAGGGGGGTTTCACGTTGTCTGCCTGTCTTCCCCGACTCATCCGAATTTCATGGTCACTGCATCAAGCACAGGTTTACCAGGTTATGTTCCTGATGATGCCCGTGATCTTTACCGTGCCATGGGACTGATCCGGGACAGCCTGCGCGGCCAGATGGAGGTAACTGATTATTTCCTCACTGGTTACAGCCTGGGGGGGGCGGATGCCGCCTTTATTGCCCGACTGGACGACGAGGTTAAAAATTTCAACTTCAGAAAAGTGCTGATGATTAATCCACCAGTGAACCTCTATACCTCGATCCTTGCCCTCGACCGGATGCTGGTGCGAAACATTCCCGGCGGCATCGCCGGGCTCAACCCTTTTGTCGATCAGGTGATGACAAAGTTTGCCGGCCTGTACCAGGGGCTTGAGGCGCTGGATTTCAATAACGACGTCCTGTATCAGGTATTCGAGGAAAATGCGCCCGACGACCGGGAAATGGCGGCGTTGATCGGCCTTTCCTACCGGCTGGTATCCGCCAACATGATGCTCACCGCCGACATTATCAATAACCAGGGGTACCTGGTACCGAAAAACCGCGTCCTTTCCCCCACCGATTCCACCACCGAATATCTCAAGGTGGCGCTGCGGTTAAGCTTCGAGCAGTATTTCGATGAATTTTTCTACCCATTTTTCAAGGCGCGCATCCCGGGGTTGACCAGGGAGTCGCTCATTGAGAGGGTCAGCCTCAAGAGTCTGGAATCATACCTGGCCAGCACCGATAAGATCGGGGTCATGGTCAATGCCGATGATATTCTTCTTGCTCCCGGCGATCTGGATTACCTGGTCAGAGTCTTCGGCAACAGAGCCAAAGTCTATCCACACGGGGGGCATCTGGGCAATATTGACTACCGGGAAAATGTGGATGCCATGCTCAGCTTTTTCGGGGCAGAAGGGATTAAGCAATGACAGGGGCAGCCATGGCGATATTCAGAAAGATCTTGCCAACATTGCTCCTTCTGGCGCTGATTACCGGCTGTACTGCACCCCGGTCAATTTCAGAAATTCCCGCCCGCCATACTCTGGATGATTTCGTCGAGACCGAGCGCCAGGACGACCCGCTGGATGTCTACGATCCCATGGAGAGATTAAATCGGGGTGTCTACCGCTTCAATTACTATGCTGATTCCTACGTCTTTCTGCCGATAGTTGATGTCTATGAATTTATTACCCCGGTGTTTGTCCAGGACCGTGTCACCAACTTCTTCAACAACGTCTCCGAATTGGGCAACCTGGCCAATTGTGTTCTTCAGCTCAAGGCGGGGTGCACCGGCAAAACCATCAGCCGGATCGTCATCAACAGTACCCTGGGCATCGGCGGTCTTTTCGATCCCGCCACCCAGTGGAACGTCGATCGCCAAAATGAGGACTTCGGCCAGACCTTCGGCTATTATGGCGCCGGGCCAGGACCGTTTATAGTCCTTCCCTTTTTCGGGCCATCCAATCTCCGTGACGCCGTCGGCATTTCGACAAACTACCTCACTTATTTCGCCATAGATCCGTTCAATTTCGAGCACCACAAGGGGCTTGGGGTGTCTTTCAATAGCCTGTACCTGGTGGACCTGCGCCACAAGGTGCAATCACGTTACTTCCAGACCGGTTCCCCCTTCGAGTATGAACTGATTCGCATGCTTTACACCAAGGCACGCGAGTCGGAGATAAAAAAGTAACCATGTCCCATCATCTGCGGCAAGGTGTGCATGCACAACTGGCCGGTTGAACAGATTTCCACAAGGGGCTCCCCTCCCGCCTTCTCTAACGAATAATAGCCCTGCTGCCGGCAGATGAAGTCGCGCTATATGGAACGCTTGCTGGCTTGCCGGGAAGGATTCTAACGGACTCCGAGGCCCCTCTTTTCCCCTGTGCTATAATTTCCCCATGGCCAAGACGGACAGGTTAAGACAGCTCATTGCCCAGGAAGCGGCCCGCCTCATGTACGAGGAGGGGGTCAAGGAATACCGTGACGCCAAGCGTAAGGCGGCGCGGCAATTTGGCTCCGAAAAAGCCCTTTCCCTCGGCTCCCACCTGCCTTCCAATGCTGAAATACATGTTGAAGTACAACGCCTTCTGCTTATCCACGAAGAAAAAGTGCTGCCAGAGCGACTGGTGAAGCTGAGACTGCTGGCCCTGCAGCAGATGGAGGTTCTGGAACCTTTTCACCCCTACCTGGTCGGCTCGGTCCTAAGCGGTGCGGTTACCGGTCGAAGCGATATCGATCTCCATCTCTTCGCCGAAACCAGTGAGCAGGTGGAGGAGTATCTTGACAAGAAGGGTATTGAATTTCAGCAGGAGGTGGTGATCATTCGCCATGGCGGTGAGTTTTTTGAATATCCCCACCTCTACCTGGAGGCAAGCGGGGTGGTAATCGAGTGCACCGTCTATCCCATCGAGGATATTCACCGCATCCCGAAAAGCAGCATCACCGGCAGAGCCATGGAACGGGCCGATGCCGGGAAGCTGAGAAAGATCATGGCGTCTTCCTGTTCTAAATGGGATCATCACCCCTGATCAAAGCAAACTTATCAATTTTTACCAGCAGGTCTGCAACTTAATCAAGCTGGCATCAAAAACATCGTCACAGGCTGTAATGCTGGCGAAAACCGCGAGTGCCGGGTGAAGTAGCGGATGCCTTTCCTCCTGATATACTTTAGCTATCACACAATACAGGAGGTGGGAAAATGCCTCAGGTGAAACGCGGCAGCGTGGTGCTGGTCCATTACACGGCAATGCTGAAAAATAAAAAAGTAGTGGAAACGACCGCCGGAGGGGACCCCTTGCGTATAATTGTTGGCGCCGGAAAAGTGATGCGGGGGTTGGAGGAATCCCTCGAGGGGATGTCGCCGGGAGAGTCGAAGCGGGTAATTGTGCCGCCGGAGAAGGCTTATGGCCGCCGGAAAGCACGGTGAGCTGCGCACCTTTCCATGGGCACGTCGGCGATGGGGGATCGCCCCACCGAGTTTCAGCACCAGGTGGTGAACCGGATGGCTGCCGACGAATACTGCATCACCACAACGGACAAAGGGCTCCAGATAGATCTCAATCCGCACCTGGCGGGGGAAGAAGTGCCTCTTGAGATCGAAGTGGTGGACATTGAGACCTGAAAAAATGACTTTGGCAGCATGAATGGTCCCCTGCTCCGCCAATGTAGGCTTTCGGACAGCGAGATCCTCCGTTACCGTCGTTACGGTGCCGGGAAAAAGAAGCTGGTCCTGGTCCACGGCCTGGCTGCCCGGTCCGAAACCTGGATCGATCTTATCCCGCTCTTTCCCCGTGACAAATATACCCTCTATCTCCTGGATCTTCTCGGTTCAGGGGAATCCACCAAGCCGGAAGGTGCCGACTATTCTATTCGGGCCCATGGCCACAGGCTCATCAACTTTCTGGAACGGAAAGGGCTGGTCGGGGTGACGCTGGTGGGGCATTCACTGGGGGGAGCGGTGGTTCTTTTTGCCGCCATCGAGGCGATCGGGCGGGATGAGATAATCAACTCCGTTGTCATTATGGCCGGACCGGGGTTTATCCAGCGCCTTCCCCTGATGGCGCGGATTTTCCGGATTCCGTTGACGGGACCATTGTTCATGGGTCTGCCCACCAGCGACGCGTGGGTCAGATATGGGCTTCGCGCTGCCTACTACAATCAGCAGTTGGTGGATCAGCAGCATGTGGACCGGTATCTGTCCTGCTATCGGGACAGGGACGCCAAGCTCGCCCTGATAAGGACCTGCCGTCAGCTGGTCCCTCCAGACTGCGCCGCCATATACGACTGCTATGCAAAGCTCCAGCTTCCTGTCCTGCTTCTCTGGGGGCGGCAGGATCGGATCATTCCATTGTCTCAAGGCGAGAGGCTGAAAAGGGAAATTCCGGGGGCGCAGCTGAAGGTAATCGAGGATTGCGGGCATAATCTTCAGGAAGAAAAACCGGAGGAAACTTTTTCCATTATGGACAGCTTTCTTTCCCGGTGCTGCCGATCGTGGCAAGAAGCAGGGTAATGATCAGTGGGCCATCGGCAAAACCCGGATTGATGGTGTTGATCTCGGCAGCTTAAGGAACACCACCGCGGCGACGCAAACTGGCAACGTGGCTCATGCTGCAACTGCTTCATGTCCTTTATCCGCCGACGATTGTACCGCCATTTGGATGGAGGACCTGGCCGGTCATGTATGAGCCTCCTTCGGAGGCGAGGAAGACATAACTGTGTGCTATCTCCACCGGCTGTCCCGCCCTCTTCAAGGTCACGTTCTCGCCAAACTGTTCCACCTTCTCTTCGGGAAAACTGGACGGTATGAGCGGCGTCCAGATCGGGCCCGGTGCGACCGCGTTGACCAGGATTCCTCTCTCGGCAAGGGAAAGTGCCAGTGATCGGGTAAAGGCGACGATGGCCCCTTTGGTGGAGGAATAGTCGATCAGGTTTGGACTACCTTTAAAAGCGGTCACGGAGGTGGTGTTGATAATCCTCCCCCCTTCGCCCATGTGCTTCAAGGCTGCCTTGGCCATATAAAAGTAGGCAAAGATGTTGGTCCTGAAGGTCCTCTCCAGTTGCTCCGCCGAAATGTCCTCCAATCGTTCCGCATAATGCTGCTCCGCTGCGTTATTAACGAGAATGTCGATCCTGCCGAAGTCTGCAGCTGTCTTGTGGACAATCCCGGCACAGAAACTTTCCTCTGCCACATCTCCCTGAAAATGCAGACATCTCACCCCTTCACGTTTAATCAGCTCCCAGGTTTCTATGGCATCCTGTTCTTCTTTGAGGTAGGCAAAGGCAACGTCGCATCCTTCCCTGGCAAAGGCAATGGCGACTGCCCGGCCGATACCGCTGTCACCGCCGGTGATCAGGGCCTTCTTCCCTTTCAGCTTGCCGCTTCCAGTGTACGACTTAGCGCCGCTATCCGGCCGGGGCGACATCTTCTGCTCGACCCCGGGCTGTTCCTGCCGCTGGGGAGGAAAACTACGGTCTTTGCTCGTCATGGCGTGCACCTCAGGGCTTTTCAGATTGTAGACAAAGTGGAATTTCCGGTGATCAAAAGTCCCCAGGTGCAAGGCGGCGGAACCCTGAGGCATTAGGCCCACCTGTCGGTATGCCGCAGTGCCGAATGATGAGGGCCAACGCCGCAGATGGGGGCTTTTCATCAGCCTGCCTATTTCATTCTTTCTCTTACCATCCAGTGGTGACCATTGCTCTTCTCATGATTCATGCCCGCTTCCTTGGCGATCTCCTTGCTGTGAAGCCAGCCTGTTATGGCGCCACAGCCATCAGTGCAATGGGGCAGGTACTCATAGTTTGTGTAGTCGAAATCCATGATGTGCCTCCAGGGAAATTCGTTGTAGATCGTGATTGGAGATCCCGGTGCAATAGAGACACTATAACAATTAAATTTGTTTTTACAAATGAGGAAGCCTGCGCCAGCCTTTCACTCAAGGCAGGCAGGCGGGTTGTGATCCTGAATATATTCCAGCAGAGGTCAATCCTTTTGTCCTGCAGGAATCAATCGCAGGGAAAGCACTTTTTTGTGAGCGGGCGCACTTCAGGGCATTCCCCTTTTGTGTTCTATTGAACATGCGCTTCCACACGGAAGCCGGTTTAACAAAAGGAGAATCGACTATGAATAAGCGATATATATGTTTGGTTGCCGGTGCCTTGCTCTGTACCTCGCCAGTGCTTGCGGTAAAGGCAGAGACGGAAAACATTCAAATGGCAAAATATGACGAGAAGAGCCTGTTCCAGTTGCAAAAGCCGGAAGTGACTCTGGATTTGAAAGAAAAGCACGAATACTACAACGTCAGCGGCGGCAGTATTGCAGAGTTGCGCGAGCAGATGAAGCAGAATGGGACCCGGTGGAATGACGACCGTACCTATGCCGCTCTTACCACCTGGAATATAAAGTATAAATTTGATGTGGCTGAAAACAATGGCAGATACTCCATCGGTTCGGTAAATACCAAGCTTGACATCGTTTACCGTTACCCGCGACTGGCCAGCGCTGCCGGTTTATCGGAACAGGTGGCGGGCCAATGGAGCAACTACATGGGGAATGTTAATATTCATGAGATTGGCCACCGGGACATTTCCGCCAAAGCTGCGGCGGACATCAACCAGGCTCTGTCTGAGTTGGGGACCTTCGGCAGCAGACGGGAATTGAACAAATCTGCTGACCGGATTGTCGAGGCGAGACTGAAACGCCTGAAGGAAGAGCAGATAAAATATGACGATGATACCCATCATGGCATAACACAAGGCGCTATCCTGAAGTAACATGACCTGCAGTTGCGGGGCAAGTTTTCGCCCCGCAACTGCAGGTTGTCCCACCATCATCCCATCTCGACCCATCTGTCAGCATATTTATTCTTTGTATTGACCAGATCACCAGTATTAACCCCTCAGTATTAACTCCTGCCGTAACCCTGTCATGTCAGAAAAAAATGAACCTTAGACTGATTGCCCCTTAACTTCCTTCCATTAGACTTGATTTGTGTTCAGGCTCTCCCTTTACCAGTTCCTCAAGGAGCAATCATGCGAACCATTCTGCTTCTCCTTCTGATTATTCTCCTTATCGGTGCTCTCCAGCAATACGGTCAACGGGTTACATA
>CAWAFF010000034.1:0-27627 GCA_963780945.1 uncultured delta proteobacterium
AGGGTTTGTCATCCTCGGTGAGAGATTGGGAATCTGGGAAGGTTTTGGCTGCCTGCTCATCTTCAGTGCCGTGGTGATGCCACTGGCAGTCAAACTTGTGGCAGAAAAGCGGGCTACCAAGGTTTACCTTGGCCAGGAATAATCTTTTAGGAAGCCTGCTGAGGGCCAGCTGGAGACCAAAGTCCCGTGAGATGATGCGCAACGTCCTCCGAAACATCCATATCCAGGGTAGCTCTCTCTGGCAAAGGCCATTGTTTCACCGATCATGAGCTGTAATGCGATGTCACCCGATCAGGCAATCCACTCAAGGAACCGTTGACCGGAAAGAGACAATAACGGCATTACAGCAGTTATTCTGGTTATTTTTTAATGAATGATATGTTTTTTGGGTAAACGTTCTCAGCGGCAGACAGATAATAAACTTGAATTCGCTCTTTGAACTGCGATATTCTGCCTCATGCAGCAAACCAACCAAAGCTGGTGGAGTCTTCTCTATGGAGTTTTACAAGGGCCAGGCGAACCCTGGTCGCAGAATGAAAAAAACCAGTGGCCATAGTTACCGCAGGATTTTGCTTTTTTCCAGCTTAACTATCTGCTTCGTCTCCTTTCTGTTGTTCCTCGGTTACTTCTTTACCTGCTCGGTACCCTGCCCAAGGTGATCAGACTTGCCGATACAGGCCCCCCATCGTCTCCCAGGTCTTCGGCGAAGAAGGCAGCCTGGTGGGGGAGTTTACCTGGAACGAAGGACTGTCGTCCCGGTGGACAAGGTGCCGAAAAGGCTTATCCAAGCCTTTGTCGCTGCCGAGGATGCCAATTTCTACCAGCACAAGGGGATTGATTATCTCGGCATCGTTAGGGCAGCTTTCAAAAACCTCATTTCCATGCGCAAGAAGGAAGGTGCCTCCACCATCACTCAGCAGGTGGCAAAATCCATGCTCCTGACCCCGGAAAAGAAATACTCCCGCAAAATCAAGGAGGCAATTCTGGCGAAGCGCATGGAAGAGCGCTTGTCAAAGGATGAAATCCTTTACATCTACCTGAATCAGATATATCTCGGGGCCGGTTCCTATGGTGTACAGCTGGCAGCCGAAACCTATTTCGGCAAAGGTGTAGAGAGTCTTAACCTTGCTGAAATGGCCATGCTTGCCGGCCTGCCAAAGGCGCCCAACACTTACTCGCCAATCAAGCACCTTGAAAAAGCCAAGGAGCGGCAAAGTTATGTGCTGGAACGGATGGTCAAGGAGGGATATATAACCCAGGTGGAGTCTGACCACGCTAAAAGCACGCCAATAGTCATCGCTTCCTCAAAAAAGTTAATGGCGAACGATCGGCTTATTTTCTGGAACATGTACGGATCCAGCTGGAAGAAAAATACGGCGAGGAGCGCTTGTATAAGGAAGGCTTACGGATTTATACGACGATGAACGCCGAAATGCAGAAAGCTGCCCACGAAGGGATCGTAAGCGGTCTCAAGGCGCTGGACAAAAAGCAGGGGTTCCGTGGCCCGATTAAATACCTGGCAGCAAGCGAGATAGATGCTTTCTGTAAACGCGTTGAGGACAGCATCGACTCGGCTGGCCTGAAGCAGAGGGCAACCTACCAGGGCGTTGTAACAGCTTTAAATGCGGGCAAAGGCGTGGCAACTGTTAAGGTTGGCGACCGCACCGGCACCTTGAGCCGTAAAAACATGGCCTGGGCCGGCAAGATCAATTTTGAGGAAACCTACGGAAAACCCGCCAGCAAAGGCAGGACGCTTAATTTGGGCAGTGTCATCGAAGTATCGGTCGTTACCCCTGATGCTGAGAAAAACGGCGCGGTTTTTGCCCTTGACCAGGAACCCGAGGCCCAGGCAGGACACTTTTTCGCCGTGGACCCCAAAAGCGGCGGTGTGCGAGCCATGGTGGGGGGGTACGATTTCAAGAAAAGTCAGTTCAACCGAGCCATGCAGGCCAGGCGCAACCCCGGCTCCTCATTTAAACCCATTATTTATGCAGCCGCCATCGACAAAGGAATGACACCGGCAACGATCATCGACGACTCACCGGCAGAGTACGACAGTGGCAAAGAAAAGGCATGGAAACCGAAAAACTATGACAACATTTATCGCGGTGCCGTGACCATGCGGGAAGCACTGACTAATTCCATAAATGTGGTTAGCGTAAAAATCCTGGAAACAACCGGTGTGAGCTCAGCCATAGAGTATGCAAAAAGATTGGGTATTTCTTCCCCCCTTTCTGCCAATCTAACCCTCGCCCTGGGCTCATCCAGCCTTACTCCCATGGAGATCACCAGTGCCTATGCCGTGTTTGCTTCCGGCGGCTATAAGGTTGCCCCATATTTTGTGACCAAGGTGGTTGACCGGGAAGGCAACATTCTAGAGGAAACGCTTACCCCCCGCATTGCCTGTTTTTTCCGCTACAACATCTGCCGGTAGCTTGTCCACAGTGGCAAAAAGGCATCCGGGCCAACAGCAAATGTACTTACAGCTGTTCCTGCCATTGCCCCTGAAACCGCCTATATTATGACCAACCTGATGCAAAGTGTAGTTACCAGCGGCACCGGCCAGAGAGCCCGGGCGCTGGGCCGCCCTGTTGCGGGAAAAACCGGCACCACCAATGACATGAAGGACGCCTGGTTTATTGGCTACGTACCGCAACTTGTGGCAGGGGTCTGGGTCGGATATGACCAGGAACGCTCCCTGGGGTCGGGTGGTTCCGGTGGGCAGGCAGCAGCGCCAATTTGGACGAATTTCATGAGGCGAGCACTGGCTGGAATGCCGATCCAGAATTTCACCGTACCTGGCAATATCACCTTTGCCATGATCAATCCGGCTAGCGGCAGATTGGCAAAAGAGGGGAGCGAAGGTAGCGTAACGGAGTGTTTTATTACTGGTACCGAGCCAACCTCCTATGATGGCGAAGAAATTAATGTAGAGGGGGAAGCTAATTAATAATTTTTATTATTTTTAATTATATTGCTCTTTTAATATTCTTCTAACCTATTGTTAATACTCATTATATTTCGGAACCGCATTTAGCGGACATCCACAAAAGACAACCGTTGCGATCCTTTGCTATACCTTGAAACAGGGATGCACAGGTGTGTACATCTGCTTCCTGATTAAAAAAAAGCCTTTTTTTTTAAAGAAACCCTTGCAAACTGTAAATATATGACTATAGTATTTCCAATTATTACTCTAAAGGAGGGTTTATCATGACTAAAGCAGAACTCGTTGAGGCAGTAGCAAAATCCGCAAGTCTTACCAAGGGTGCAGCTGAAAAAGCAGTAGGCGCTTTCATCTCAACTGTAAGCGGCGCACTCAAAAAAGGCGACAGAGTTACTCTGGTAGGCTTCGGCAGCTTCGAAGTAGCAAGCAGAAAAGCCCGTACCGGCAGAAATCCCCAGACCGGCAAAGAAATCAAGATTGCTGCTGCCAAGGTGCCCAAATTTCGCCCCGGCAAAGCTCTTAAGGATGCAGTTGCTTCCAAGAAGAAGTAATTACTTTTTAAATGTGATTCACCTTTAAAAGTATGCTTGTCTGGTCAACTCAAATCTTAAATAACCATACAAGAACCCCGCCTTCCGCGGGGTTTTTTTTGTAGTGACCTCTATTTACCCCGACTCCCTGCCGTCAAAGTCAGGCCAATACACGGGAAAAAGACTGCAGCGGTTGTATTACCGATCCTTTATGTTATTATGTCTGCAATATTTGCTGCCCCTGTTCCCCCCGCCGTTAAAGGAGCTTCCCATGTTTACTAAACTCAAGCTATTACTTTTGCCAATGCTCCTTTTTAGTGGTGGCTGCGCCATGTTTGGCGCTTGGCAGACTATTCCTCCTCCAGGGGGTTGTGACCAATGCCACACCGTTTCCATCACAAACAACTGGAAGGTTGCGTACACTGCCCCGATTCTCACCGACGAACGTAATCGTGAGTTTTTCCAGACGGAAGGCTATAACATGCCAAAGACCTCACAGCCAGACTCGGTGCTGGAACTCAAAAAGGTTGAAGAATTGCGTTGTTTTGAATGTCACAGGACACCAAATGCTGCCCACAAAGAGAGAAAGGGGCGATTTCACCATTGAAAACAACCTATCGTAAAACCAAAATTATCGCGACACTTGGCCCCAGCAGCTCAACAGAAAACATGGTCGGCCGACTCATGGACGCCGGCGCCGATATCTTCCGCCTTAACTTTTCCCACGGCTCCCAGGACGAAAAGAAAAACTTAATTGCCATTATCCGATCGCTATCGGAAAAGAAGAAAATGACAGTCGGCATTCTCGCCGATCTTCAGGGGCCAAAGATCAGGACTGGGCGCATGGCCGACGGCGCTATTCGCTTGGTTAGGGGAGAGAAGCTTGATATCACGACCGACAACCTGCTCGGGCGTCCCGGTTTAATCTCCACCATTTACAAAGCCTTGCCCAATGATGTCAAGCCTGGTTCTAAAATTCTGCTCGATGACGGCATGATTGAGTTGAAGGTCACTGCCGTCACCGGTAATACCGTCCATTGCTCCATTGTTCAGGGCGGTATATTGAAAGATCTGAAAGGCATCAACCTTCCTGGAGTTGCAGTCTCGGCACCTTCCCTTTCGGAAAAAGATCGGGGTGACCTGGAATTCTGTATGGAAATGGGAGTAGATTTTATCGCCCTCTCCTTTGTCCGCCAAGCCTCCGATGTGACGGATCTCAAGGAGATTATCCATGCACGAGGGCTTAACATTCCGATTGTTGCCAAAATTGAAAAACCAGAGGCGCTACGCAATTTCAGTAGCATCCTCGCTGTGACTGATGCGGTCATGGTGGCCCGCGGCGATCTGGGGGTGGAATTGAGCGCTGAACGGGTCCCGCTGGTGCAGAAAGAAATAATCCGTGCCTGTAATGAAGCAGGTAAACCGGTTATCACTGCCACCCAGATGCTGGAGTCCATGATCCTTCACTCCCGACCGACACGCGCAGAGACTTCCGATGTTGCCAACGCCATTCTCGATGGTACGGATGCGGTCATGCTCTCAGGAGAAACGGCTTCCGGGGCTTTTCCCATTGAAGCGGTACGAACCATGGTCAAAATTGCTCTCGACATCGAGCATGCCGAACTATGGCGGATCCCTTCTTTCAAACCCGTTCACAGCAACAACATACCTGAAGCAGTTGCCGAGGCCTCCTGCCGTGCCGCATCAACTCTCAAAGCCAAGGCCCTCGTCGTTTTTACCCAATCTGGGAATACAGCCGCCCTCATTTCAAAGTTCCGGCCACAACTGCCTATTATAGCCTTTACGCCCTTTCCAGACATTCAACGCAGGCTTACCCTTTTCTGGGGAGTAAAGAGCTTGCCTGTGGGGTCTGTTGGCGGGACAAAACAGCAGATAAAGGTAGGCGAAGACATCCTTCTGGCGACGGGTTTTAAAAAGGGTGATCTGATTGTTGTCTCCATGGGGGTTCCCATCGAAGCGAAGGGTTCCACCAACCTGATGAAAGTACATCGACTGGGAGCCGAGGGACATTTTGATATTTTTTGAGCGGAGGCTTCATGAGAAAGCTCTTTGATGAAACTAGAATCAATCACCTGATTCTTAACAACCGCTTTGTCCGCTCCGCTACCTGGGAAGGGATGTGTGATAAGGATGGACGACCAAACGAAAGGCTGGCAGCCTTCTATGCTGGTCTTGCCAAAGGCGGGGTCGGCCTTATCATTACCGGCTATGCCTACGTTTGCCAAGAGGGGAAACAGCTCCCTGGCCAGATGGGCATTCACGACCCTAGCTTTGCACCTCAGATGCGGCTACTTACCAGTGCCGTCCATGAGGCAGGAGGCAAAATCTGTCTGCAGCTGGTTCATGCCGGGGGACAGACAGCAGCCACTACCATCGGCATCAAACCTGTGGCACCTTCTGCAGTCAAGGCTGCCCAGTACGCTGAAGAGCCGGCCGAACTCTCGCTCAAGGAAATCGAACAGATAGTCCGGTCCTTCGGCGAAGGCGCGGCAAGAGCCAGGGAGTTCGGTTTCGATGCAGTTCAGCTTCATGCTGCCCACGGCTATCTGATCAACCAGTTCCTTTCCCCCCTGACCAATCGCAGAGGGGATGCCTATGGTGGAAGCATCGAAAACCGTTGTCGTTTCCTTCTCCAATGTTACGACAGTATACGCAAGGCGGTCGGTAAAGAGTACCCAGTCCTTGTAAAGCTTAATGGCGACGACAACCTGTCTGGTGGGCTGACACTTGATGACGCATTGACTGCTGCCAGAGCCCTTGATCAAGAGGGTATCGATGCCATTGAGGTCAGCGGCGGCACTCCTGCCTCGGGAGACCGGACCCCGGTCAGGCAGGGCATAGGCACCCGTGAACAGGAGGCTTACAATCTGCCACTGGCTTACCGAATTAAGGAAGCTGTCTCTTGTCCTGTGATGGTGGTGGGGGGCTTGCGTTCATTAGAAATTGTGGAAGGGATTATTCGCCGACAGGAGGCCGATTACATCTCCATGTCTCGCCCGTTCATCCGTGAACCCGGACTGGTAAGCCGCTGGGCTGGAGGAAATGAGGCCCGAGCAACCTGTATTTCCTGCAACGGCTGCTTTAAGCCAGGCTTGAAAGAAGGGCAGATCTATTGTGTGGTGGATAAAATCGAGCGGGAAAATAAGGGAGTATCACTGTAAAAAGACTTTAATGATAAAATCTAAAAAGCCCTCTTCTGAGGGCTTTTTAATCAGCTGTGTTCCCGGGTTGCGTAAAACTGTATGTCCTTCCAGTTTTCGATGGTATTGTCCAGCCGCCACTGGCTTCCTGCCAGGTAAGCCAAATTCCCTTCTCCGTCCCGATAGAGACTCATTGCTTCTTTTTTTTCAAACTCTTCCATCCTTTTCTTCTCCCCTGCAACCCAGCGGGCAGTGACATAGGAAACAGGTTCATAGGTAGCCTTCACCTTGTACTCATGCTCCAGCCTGTGCATGACCACGTCAAACTGAAGCAGGCCGACGGCGCCGACAATCCAGTCACTCCCCATCAGTGGACGAAAGACCTGGGTCGTCCCCTCTTCCGCAAGCTGTACCAATCCCTTTTCCAGCGCCTTGGACTTCATCGGGTCCAGCAACCGCACCTTACGAAAATGTTCAGGGGCAAAGTTTGGAATACCGGTGTATTTTAGTTCTTCACCTTGGGTAAATGTATCGCCAATCTTGATGGTACCGTGGTTATGGATGCCGATGATGTCGCCGGGGAAAGCTTCATCCACATTGGTCCGATCCTGGGCCATGAAGATGGTCGCATTGGCGATCTGGACCTCCCGGCCGAGTCTGATATGCCTGACCTTCATTCCCCGGGTAAATTTGCCGGAACAGATACGGAAGAAGGCGATGCGGTCCCGGTGGGCAGGGTCCATATTCGCCTGAATCTTGAAGGTGAAACCGGTAAAAGGCTCCTCATAGGGGGATACCGTTCTGCTTTCGGTGTCGCGAGCTTGTGGAGCTGGTGCATGTTCAATGAAAGTGTCAAGCAGCTGCTGAATGCCAAAGGTGTTGATGCGCTGAGCCGAAGAAAACCGGCGTCTGCAAGCCGGCAAGATATGCCTCCTGTTCGAAGGGATGCGCTGCACCTTCAAGAAGTTCCACGTCATTGCGCAGTTCTTCCACTTGAGAACCAAGCAGCTTGTCCAGGAGCGGGTCATCCAGTCCCTTTACAGTGATAGTCTGGCCGGTACCCCTGTCAGCCTCTGGATCGAAAAAGGTCAATTCCTTACTGTAGAGGTGATAGGTGCCACGGAACCGCTTGCCCATGCCCACCGGCCAGGTCATGGGGGCGCACTGGATATTTAGGGTGCTCTCGATGTCGTCGAGGAGGTCAAGTGGTTCACGTCCCTCCCGGTCAAGCTTGTTGATGAAGGTCATGATCGGCGTATGGCGCAACCTGCAGACCTCCAGCAGCTTCTTGGTCTGGCTTTCCACCCCTTTTACCGAATCGATGACCATCAACACCGAATCGACTGCTGTCAGGGTTCGGTAGGTGTCCTCGGAGAAATCGTTGTGACCGGGGGTATCAAGGAGGTTGATCTCAAAGTCGCGGTAGGTGAATTTCATTACCGAAGAAGTCACAGAAATACCGCGCTGTTTTTCCATTTCCATCCAGTCGGATGTGGCATGGCGGGCAGCCTTGCGCGCCCGGACCTCCCCTGCCTGCTGAATGGCACCGCCAAAGAGCAGCAATTTCTCTGTGATGGTGGTCTTGCCGGCATCAGGGTGACTGATAATAGCAAAGGTGCGCCTGGTTTCAATGTCCTTCTCATTATATTTTTGCATGGAGCTGCTCCTGTTTCGGCTACCAATAGATCGGACAAAAGAAAGGCGAAGAGGTTATCTTCGCCTTGTAATCGTCGACAAATAATGACATGTTGACTATAAAAGGGCAATAAAAAAACAGGTTTTTCACCAGTAGAAAGCTCTTCCTTTTGCTGGTTGATAAATGATAAATTCAATAGATGCAAAGCACCCCATCACCTCCCATGCTGGTCGACACCCACTGTCATCTTGCTGATCCTGTCCTGGCCGCCAAGCTGTCTGATATTATTGAGGCCGGCAAGATGGCCGGGGTCCTAAAATTTATAGTTCCCGGCATTGAGCCTGAAGAGTGGAAGAGGATTAATCTTCTGCAAAGAAGCCTGCCCGAAGTCTTTCCGGCCTACGGACTCCACCCGATGCATGCAGGGAAATTTGGCGATAAAATCATCGAAGAGCTGGAATCACTGGCGCCCTCTGCGGTGGCAATCGGTGAGATCGGGCTTGACTACACCTTGGAGCAGGTCCCGAGGCTTGAGCAGATATCATCCTTTCGCAGCCAGCTAAGGCTGGCGCGAAAACTTGACCTGCCGGTCGTGCTCCACTGTCGAAAGGCTTTCCAGGACCTTTTCAAAATTCTGGAGGAAGAGAAGATTCTGCCGATTCGCGGCGTGATGCACGCCTTTTCGGGCAGTGTTGAAACTGCCGAGAAATGTGTGAAAATGGGCCTTTATATCTCCATCGCGGGATCGGTTACCTTCTCCAATGCGGTCAAGCCAGTGACTGTTGTGGAAAAAATCCCGCTCCAGTACCTACTGCTTGAAACTGACGCCCCGGACCTTACCCCGGAACCTTACCGGGGCCAACATAACCAACCGGCCTTTCTCGTCGCAACCGCGCGAAAAATTGCTGGGATCAAGGGTATATCTTTGCAAAATTTGGCGGACACCACGACAATGAATGCCATTAAACTGTTTCGCCTACAGTAAAGAGCTGGGCCTATAACAAGGAATAATTGAGGTTGTCATGTCCAATCTTCACCGTTTTTCCCGAACTGAATTGCTCGTCGGCACTCAGGGGCTTTCTAAACTTAAGGATAGCTCAGTGGCAGTTTTTGGCCTCGGAGGTGTAGGCAGCTTTGCAGCTGAAGCACTTTGTCGCTCAGGCATAGGTAAATTGCTGCTGGTCGACTTCGATGACATCTGCCTCACCAACGTCAACCGTCAACTTCATGCCATGGATGGCACTGTTGGTAAATCAAAGGTCCAGGTAATGGCCGAGAGGTTGAAGTTAATCAACCCCCAGGCCGAGATCATACCCTTCAAGGATTTCTATGCTGCCGAAAACAGCGACTTTCTGCTTGCCGGCGGCTACGATTATGTGGTTGATGCCATTGATCACTTCACTAGCAAGCTTCATCTGATCCAGACTTGCATGGAGCGGGGAATTTCGATAATTTCCAGCATGGGTGCAGCCGCCAAGCTGGATCCGACCCAGATCAAAGGTTGCAGACATTTCACAAACTCAAAAGTGCAGGATGGCCCGTTCAATGCGTAAACTATTGAGAAAGAAAGGGATCTCCCAAGGGGTTCAGGTCGTCTATTCCACAGAAGAATACCGGGCGCCCGAAATCCAGGATGGCGGATGCAAGGGTAACTGTATCTGCCCCAACAAGGACAACCAACAGTTTTCCTGCGAACACCGTAGGGTCATTCTCGGCAGCATCTCTTATATTCCATCCATTTTCGGTCTGACCATGGCGGGAGTGGTGGTAAATAGCCTGCTCAACCGGCGGTAAAATACCGGCTAGTTGACCGACCTGTTTTTGCCGCTATACTCTTCATACGCCACAATATTAATTTAATGCATAACAGGAGGCTGTCATGGGAAAAGAGTATACGGTACAGGAAGCTCTGAAACTGGCGATTCAGGCGGAAAAAGACAGCATGGATTTTTACCGCCGTGCGGCTGCAGTAACCAAAAACGAGCGCGCCAAAAAGGTTCTGGAGTTGCTGGCAAATGAAGAGGTGGGTCATCTCAAGGCTTTTTTCGATCACTACAAGGGAGGAGAGTTCGGCGATTTGAAATCTTATATTGATTCCCCGCCAAATAAGAAAAATGCCACCTATCTCGCCCTGGAAAAAGCGATTGACGAGGAGACCCACGAGCAAAAGGCTCTGGAGATTGCACTGAAAGAAGAGAAGGCCTGTGTTGAGCAGTATACCCTGCTGGCCAAAGATATAATTGATCCGCTGGTGAAAAGGATTTTTGAGCAGGTCGTCAAGGAAACGCAAAACCATTATGACATGATTGAAGATGAATATATGCACATCATGACCATGGTCGATAAATCGGATCAAGACATTTATGTGAGGGAATAATGCATTCTGCTTCTTTTATGATACTGCTGTTGACGATAATGTTTGGACCGGGCAATGGACTGGCTGCAACACAGAAAGATGTCAGGGGAATCAGTCTGCCACAACCGGAAAACAAGGTCATTGATGAGAAATGCCTTGCTTGCCATAATCGGGAAAAAATCAATGCAGCTGTAAAACAGCGCAAAAATATGGAGAAGGTCGTTAAGCTCATGGAGAAGAAGGGTGTCGTACTGACAGATATTGACCGACAGGTGCTCGGCCATTACTGGAATCAGGACCCACTGAAAAAGAAGTAAATTTAGATTGGACCAAAAAAAGAAGCTCCCCAACTATGAGGAGCTTCTTTTGTGCCTGCCATTCGCCGTTCTTTTATATCGTATCATCCTATATTTTTTTTAGGACTTATTGCCGAAGCTGCTGCCAAGATCCCCATATAAAATGATTCTGTTGCAGCCGCACCAAGCCGTAAGGTGAATATCCATCTTCAGCGGTTCACTCTGGTTTGGCCATTGTTTCGGTCCTAGGAGGTGGAAAAGGAAGCTTCGTTGAAAAAAAGCTTCTTTTTTTTCAGCTTTTCAATGAGAGTAGTACGTTTTAGGTTAAGTAGGCTTGCCGCCTCTTTTTTATTCCCGCCGGTCTTTTCCAGTGCCTGGAGAATCAGCTGATTTTCAAAATCCTCCACTGCACTGTTGAGGCAGAAACCACTGTCTGGCAGGGTCAACCGTTCAGACTTCCCAGCAAATTTAATGCCTCGATATTTTTCGGGCAGATCATTAAATGTGACTGTGCCGCTGCCTTTGATAATGACCATGCGTTCCACAAGGTTTTCCAGTTCGCGAACATTTCCCGGCCAGTCATAGTTGCATAGAATTTCCATAGTTGTTCTGTCAAAAGATTGAACGCGATGTTGTTTGTTGCTATTGAATTTTTCCAGGAATTTATTGATCAGCAAAGGGATATCGGTCTTCCGTTCCCTTAATGGGGGAAGGGTTATCGGGATGACGGATAGACGATAATATAAATCCTCACGGAAAAGTTTTGTGGCAACAAGCTGCTCCAATACTTGGTTTGTGGCCGCAACAATGCGAACATCCACTTTCTTTGTCCTGGCTGCCCCAACCGGTTCCAATTCCTTGTTCTGCAAAACCCGCAAAAGTTTGACCTGGAGATTAGGTTTCATATCCCCTATTTCATCCAGAAAAAGAGTGCCTCGGTCGGCCATTTCAAACCTGCCAATGCGTGTTGCAACAGCTCCGGTAAAAGAACCCTTCACATGGCCGAAGAGCTCGCTCTCCAACAGATCATCAGGGATGGCTGCACAGTTGACCGGCACAAAGTTTTTGCTTGCGCGAGTGCTCAGATCGTGGATTGCTCTGGCAACAAGTTCTTTGCCCGTCCCCGACTCACCTTGGATCAGAACAGTGGAATCTGAGCCTGCAACTTTCTCGATCATTTCAAAAAGAGAGAGCATTTTCTCACTCTCACCGATAATATTATTCAACAAGGAGCGGTTCTTGATACAGGGTTTGGTCTTGAAGCTCAGGCGCTGCAGTGCCTGATGTTCCAACCCTCGATTCACATGGTTTTCCAATTCTTCAAGATTGAATGGCTTTTCCAGATAAAAGAAAGCCCCAGCTTTAAGCAAATTTGCGGTCATCTCATAATTGGCAAAAGCACTGTAGGCAATGGTCACTATCTCCGGTCGCATGGCTTTCAACTTCTTGATAAATTCGAGACCATTTATGCGCGGCATCATAATATCGGTAATGACCATATGGACATCATTTAATTCCAGCTTTTCCAGAGCGTCTTGCCCATCTGCTGCCTGAAAAACCTGATATCCTTTATAGCTTAAAAAAGCTGCAACAAAATCCCTGGTTTTTTTGTCATCATCTGCTATGAGTATTCTGGCGTTTTCCATTATATCCCTGTGGAATCACTAAGCTAACTTCTCACTAATAAGTAAGGTCATTATATTCATCTAGAGCTGCAATGTCAATAAAATGACTTGAACTGTCTGAGTTATATTTTTCTGGCTGCCGTTTTCATTTTTTTGACATGCACGTGGCTGCAGTTTTTTGCCTGAACCCGCAAAGGCGCTAAACATACAAGCAATCGGCCGATAATAGCCCTGATGCTGCGCCGTCTGGCCGAAACGAACTACAGCTCCATTTCTCGGAGCGTACTACAGGTTTGGTAGTGGCGGGTTTAATAGCATGAAATTTTAAAATAAGAGGGGGGATCACTCAGGTGCAGTATGAAGCTACTCAACCATTTACGAGATGTCCGGGACCGAAGGAAAAGTTGCTGTGGAGATTTTGCTCTTTCAGCAAATAGCCTTTTAGCTTCCAGAATTGCTGACTGGTATCAACTCTTGGCTTCGATGTAAAGCCCATTTTTATCAACCCAGGCGAGGCAGCAGGAAAACCCTTCTCTTTTCAATCGAAAAAGGAGAAAGGGAGCCGCTGGCGCCAGGGCACCCTCAAAAAACAACCTGAGTTCTTGTTGTAGATTTAAATATGACCTGAGGTTTGAACATAGCTGTGTAAGGTTTTGCTTCTTAACCGGTATGTGCCCGCCAGGACATAGTGGTCCCTGAGCGGCAGGTTCATTTTTCGGGAAAGGAACCATGGTACGTGTTGGCATTAATGCCACGGTGATGATTCTGGCGGTAAATATCAGCTGCTGTACTGTTACATTTGGCACCAATATCTGACCCTGCTGCGTGCTTTATTCTGTTTCCCCAACTGAAGTACCATTGTCGTCTCTATTCCACTTGTCGGTTGGCGGTAACGCAACCGAACCTCCTGCCGTCTCGACCTCACCAGGAAAAAAGATGAAGCCGTTCGCCAGATGATCCGGTGGATGGTTTTTTCCCTCCAGACTCTTGGCCTGGATATCATCGTTTATTCTGCGACCGCGTTCCGGTGATGCCCCCTCACCTTTCCCAATGACATCGCCAATGATGGCCCAAATCTTACTTTTGTGACAATTGGTAGAAAAATTAGTGTTCCAAATTTGCCATCCAGTCTCATTTTTTAATTCTGGCAAGGCTCTCGCCTACCCCTCAACCCAACCCCGTCTGAAATGCGGATTTCGTCCAATTTTAGGCGCTGGCAATTTTTTATGTGGATTTTTTGGCAATTATGGCAAAGCACCGGCCATCACCAGTGATCGGCAGCAAGAATTCCTGTATATCGCAGATTACCCCGCCAATACTTTCCAGCACATCACTTGCGGCAATGGCTTCATCATGTCCGTCCTTCCCTTTCATGGCAACTACTATTCCATCCTGCTTTAATAACGGCAATGCCAATGCTGCAAAGGTTGGGATATCGGAAAAAGCTCTAGATACAATGATGTCAAAGTATTCCTCATACTGATCCCGCAATCCCTCAGCCCGGCCATGAATGGCTTCGAAATCACGCAGTGCCAGAACCCTTGCCAGGTGACGTTGAAAAAATATCTTCTTCTCCACTGCATCAACGGAAACGACTTGCAGGTCAGGCAAGACTATTTTCAATGGTATGCAAGGAAAGCCGGCACCGGAGCCGATATCCAACAGCCTGGCCTCTTTCTTCACCAACCGGGTTAAAGTCAGTGAGTCCACGAAGTGCTTCAGCGCAATATCCTCATCGCTCTTGATGGCAGTGAGATTAATTTTTCTGTTCCACTTTTTAAGCTCGCCTGTATACAGGGCAAACTTTTCCATCTTCAGGGGCTGTCAATTGTAAACCAAAGTCAGCCACTGCACTTTCCAGCATTTTTTTCGCTGTCGCCTTCACTGTCCAAGCCTCGATTTCAAAGCAATGGAAAGAATCGTTATAGCTGCGGGAGTAACACCCGGAATGCGCGATGCCTGGCCAAGGGTATCGGGTCTGAATTTTTGCAGTTTTTCCTGGACTTCAGCTGATAGTCCCGGTAAAGCGTCATATTGTAGGTTTTGCGGGATCAGCGTATGCTCCAGCTTGCGCGATCGTTCCACCTGTTCCTGCTGTCTGGTTATATATCCCTGGTATTTTATCTGTATTTCCACCTGCTCCCGCACATCTGCCGGGGTCTCCAGTATCATTTTATCTATTTTGGCCAACTCGATGCTGGTAATATCTGGTCGCCTGAGGAGTTGTTCATAGGTAATTGCATTCTGCATCCCCTTTAGACCGAATTCTTCGAGAAAAGCTTCGTCTGCAGAAGAGGGAAGCAACCTTTCATGACGTAGTCTCTGGACCTCGTCATCTATCATCTGCTTTTTTACAAGAAATCTTTGGTACTCTTCCTCCCGCACCAATCCGATGCTGTGACCCAATTCCCTTAGGCGTAGGTCCGCATTGTCCTCTCGCAGCAGAAGCCTGTATTCGGCTCTGGAGGTGAACATGCGGTACGGCTCCTTGCTGCCCAATGTCACCAGGTCATCAATCATCACCCCGATATAGGCGTCATTTCGCCCCAAAATAATTGGTTCTCTTCCTTTCATTCTCAGACCGGCATTGATTCCTGCCAGCAAACCTTGAGCCGCTGCTTCTTCATAGCCAGAGGTGCCGTTGATCTGCCCCGCGTGGTACAGGTTTTTAACAAGTTTGGTCTCCAGGGAGGCATGAAGCTGAATGGGGTCAACATAATCATACTCTATGGCATAAGCCGGGCGCATGATTTCAACCCTCTCAAGGCCGGTTATGGAACGATAAAAAGCCCATTGCACATCAATGGGTAGCGAGGTGGACAGCCCACTTGGATAAACTTCCACCGTATCCAGTCCCTCCGGCTCAATGAAGGTCTGATGCCGGTCCTTTTCAGGAAAACGGACCACCTTGTCCTCTATGGACGGGCAGTAACGAGGGCCAACCCCTTCTATGATTCCGGAATAGAGCGGCGAGCGGTCAAGACCGGAGCGGATTATGTCATGGCTCCGTTCGTTGGTATAGGCGATGTGACAGGGGACCTGCCTATTGGTGATCCTCTCAGTGGAAAAGGAAAACGGTAACGGCAGGGCGTCTCCATGCTGGGTTTCGAGGCGACTAAAATCAATGGTGCGGCTGTCAAGTCGTGCCGGTGTGCCTGTTTTCAACCGCCCAACGACGAAGCCATAGTCATTAAGATAGTCGGATAGACCGATGGAAGGCAGATCGCCTGCCCGCCCACCCGGGTAATGAACCAAGCCAATATGAATAAGCCCACGCATAAACGTTCCGGTGGTCAGAATTACGGTGCCAGCCAGATAACGAACCCCTGCCTTTGTGTCGACACCGACAACCACGCCACCCTCAATAACAAGGCTAACCACTTCAGCCTGCTTCAGATGAAGATTATCCTGCTGTTCCAGAACACTCTTCATCCGCAACCGATACTGCTGCTTGTCGGCCTGCGCCCGTGAAGCTCGCACTGCCGGCCCCTTTTTCTTATTCAAGACCCTGAACTGGATACCAGTAGCATCGATATTCTTGCCCATCTCACCGCCAAGAGCATCAATCTCCTTTACCAGATGCCCTTTTGCCAAGCCCCCGATGGCGGGATTGCACGACATCAGGGCAATGGCATCAAGGTTTATGGTCAACATGAGTGCAGTTGAGCCCATCCGGGCAGCGGCCAACGCTGCCTCGCAACCGGCATGCCCCCCACCGACAACAACCACATCATATTTCTTATCATACACGATCAACTATGCACCCCCACCCATCCCACCTACCAAATTTTTGTCGCATAACCCCGCTGCCAGCTTGGCACTACAGGTTATGTTTCACGTGAAACATTTCATTTTCCGATGCAAAACTGTTGAAAAATTCGATCTAGGATATCATCAGCTGTAGTCTCCCCAGTAACCTCCCCCAGGGAGAACAGGGCGTCGCGAAGGTCAACCGCCAGTAGATCGAGATTGTTGCCCAGTTTTAGGTTTTCAAGGAAATCAGCCACTGCCTGGCGGCAAGCAATCAGGGCATCACGGTGCCGCACCTGGGAAATGGCAACGTACTCCCTGCTATCAATACCACGGTTATGGATGAATAGGTCATAAATGGATTGCTGTAAATTATCCAGCCCATCGCCAGTTTGGGTAGACACCTCCAGCATGGTGGTGACATCTGTTTGGAAAGGAAGGGGTAAATGAGCATTGATATCGGCTTTGCTTTGCACCACAAAAAATTTGAAGGCGGTTAACCGATCCAGTATGGCCTGATCCTCCTCGTCGAAAGGTCGGGATGAGTCAACAACAAAAAGAACAAGGTCGGCTGAGGACAGTTTTTCCAGGGAAAGCTTAACCCCCTCCCTTTCCACATGGTCATCTGACTCACGAATACCGGCGGTGTCCAAAAGCTTAACGGGAAGCCCCTTGATGGTCATTTGCTCTTCAATGAGATCGCGAGTGGTTCCAGGAATAGCGGTGACAATGGCTCTTTTTTCACGCAGCAGTGCATTCAAAAGGCTTGATTTCCCCACATTCGGTTTACCGGCAATGACAACTGAAACGCCTTCTCGCATCACCCTCCCTTCAGAAAAACCAGAAAGCAGGGAATCCAATACAGAAAGGCAATTGCCCAGGTTGGCGTGGAGATGGTTTATTGCTGAAAGATCGATATCTTCTTCGGGAAAATCTATATGGGCTTCAAGCAAAGCCAACGAAGCAACGAGGCCTTCCTTTATCCGACCAATCTGGAGAGAAAGCAGCCCTTCACGCTGGTGCTGAGCGAGACTGAGGGACATCTCCGACTTGCTCCGGATTACATCCATAACCGCCTCAGCCTGAACGAGATCAATTCGACCATTGAGGAAGGCGCGTTTTGTAAACTCGCCTGGTTGAGCCAGCCGGGCTCCATGCCGCAATACCAGAGCAAGAATGTGCTGCACCACAAGATAGCCACCATGACACTGCAGCTCAAGAACATCTTCACGAGTAAAAGAGTTAGGTCCCCGCATATAGACCGCCATCGCCTCGTCAAGGTTATGACCAGCAACAGGATCATGGACAACCCCATAATAAAAACGGTGGCTATTAAAGCCACCGTCATTGTTTTTTCGGAAAACACCATTGGCGATGGGCAGCGCCTGGGGGCCGCTGACCCTGATGATGCTGATGCCTCCTTCGCCTATGGGAGTGCTGATAGCTGCTATTGTATCATGAACATACATTTGATCCGAATCCTGTTGTTGCCGATTATGCCGGCAGTGACTTGTTGATGTAGGCCTGCTGGGCGATCGTCAGTATGTTGTTGATGAGCCAGTATAGTACCAACCCGGAAGGGAAATTCAGGAACATGAAAGTGAAAACAACTGGTAGCGCCAACATCATCTTAGCCTGGATCGGATCCATGTTAGTGGGGGTCATTTTTTGCTGGATGAACATGGTCACTCCCATAATAATGGGTGTTACATAGTATGGGTCCTTGGCCGAAAGATCTGTGATCCAAAGCACAAAGGGAGCATGACGTAATTCTATGGAAAACATCAATGCCTTGTAAAGGGCGAAAAAGACGGGGATCTGCACGATCATCGGCAGACAGCCCCCCATTGGATTAACCTTGTGGGTTTTGTACAGGTCCATGACCGCACGATTCATGGCATCACGATCATTTTTAAATTTTTCCTTCAGCTCTACCATTTTGGGCTGAAGCTTCTGCATTTCCTTCATTGACTTGAAGCTCTTGTGGGTAAGGGGGAAAAAAAGCAGCTTGAGAATAATAGTAATGATAATAATGGCAATGCCGTAGTTGTGGGTGTAGGAATAAAAGAATTTGAGAGCTCGAAGAAGCGGCTTGGCCAAAGCAGAAAACCAGCCGAAGTCAATGGCCTCTTCCAGTCTGTTTCCCTGCGCCTTTAGTATGTCAAGATCCTTGGGCCCGTAAAACAGCTTGTAGTCAATAGAAGCAGTCTGACCAGGATTTAAGGATATCTGCGGGGAAGAAATATCGCTCTGGAGGTAATTATCGTTTACCTTAGCAAGACGTACTGCAGCAATACTGTTTTTTTCGCCGAGGACCGCATTCATGAAATATTTGTCGGCAAAAGCAGTCCAGGTTACATTATTTTCAAGTGTTTTAGGACCCTTTGCAAAATCTCCAATTTTTTCGGTGTTAATTTTATCGTTGGCGAGCGTGACCGGCCCATAAACCTCATACCTGCCGCTATCGACTTTGGTTTCGATACGGTTGTTAGTGATCAGATGCATTGCACCGTCAACTTTTGTGCCACCAGCATTAACCAATTCCTGGTGCAGACCTACAGCGTAATCAGCGGCTGCAAAGCTGTATGTTTTTTTAAGGATAACGCCAGTCGGAGAAGTTGCCCTAAATTCAATCGCGCCTTTCCCACTGCCAGTTACAGTCAGATCTTTTGCTGTGCATTCGAAGACCAGGGCAGGATCAAGTGCAAAACTTTTGCTTTCCGAAAGAAGCGAAAGTTTGTCAGCAGCGCTTTCATTTTGCAGAACAATATCCTGACCTGCAGCACCAGCATGATCCTTATAATGCTTAAGGAGTAATTTTTTTAGTCCAGCCCCCTGGGTTGAAAAAACAGCCGTATACAGGTCCGTGTTCACAACAATGTCCCTGACCAAAATATTTGCCTGGGGAGTAGCAACCGCCGGTGCAGGTATGGCTGCCGGAGGAGCAGGCACAATTTGGGATTGTGGCGAAGTAACAGGTTTTTGTGCTTCTTTCACTTGCGGGGGGACAGAAGACGGAAAGAAAAATGAATAACCATACAAAACCGCAATTGATAAAATAACGGCAATAACGACTCTTTTTTCCATAAATACTCCAAATAAGTTTGAGTTATTTTACAGGGTCATAACCACCCGGGTGCAAGGGATGGCATTTCATAATACGCAGCATGGAATACAGCAACCCAGTGAAGACTCCATGTTTTTCAACAGATTGTAAAGTATAATGAGAACAGGATGGATAAAATCGGCAGGAAGAACCCTTGTAAGGGGAAATGAATCTTTGGTAAAAACGTATAAAGCAAATAGCTGTCTTTTTCAGCATAGTTTCTTATGCAGGCGTTCCAGAGCGGTTGCCAATTCCCTGGAAACCTGCTGATAATTCAGCTGCTCTGCCCCTTTTTTAGCTATGATGTTGTAATGAGCAGCTGAGAAGTCCGCCTTGTGCAAACGATAAAACTCTCGAACAATTCTTCTGATTCTGTTTCTGCAAACGGCATTACCCACTTTGCGGCTGACAGTAATGCCGATCCTTGCAAAATTTGGCGAGGCTGCCCACAGGACTATAAAATGACCTGTATGAATCTTATTGCCAACACTAGAGACGTGCAGGAATTCGAACCTCTTGAGCAGCCTCTCCTTTTTTGGAAAATCAAACTCAGGGGAACTATTTGGATGCAATGGTTACAGCAAGGTTTTTACGGCCTTTTGCACGCCGCCTTTTAATAACAAGTCTGCCGTTTTTGGTCGACATTCTTACCAAAAAACCATGGGTTCTTTTTCTCGAAACATTACTTGGCTGATATGTTCTTTTCATCTTTCAAAAGCTCCTTGTAGTTCATAATCGCGCTACCTTTTAAAATTAAGCAGTAAAATTAACCACAATAATGCTCTTTTGTCAATCCATTATTTATATAGTCTCTAAAATTTACCTTGCAAATTAATGGCAGCTTTGATAGTCTTCACCGACCATCGGATTAATCACAAATCCCTCCTTTTACACATACAACAATCTGAAATAACTAGATTATTTTTTATCAACACATGTTGATAACTCTGTGTAAAAGTCACCACTTTAAAGGGTCATACTCACATGGAAAAGATTTGGCTCGAAGCCCAATCGAATATAAAAAAGGTGCTTACCCCTCAAACCTACAACACCTGGATAAAGCCAATCAGGTTTCACACCATAATCAACGATAGCCTTACCTTGGAAGTCCCGAGCAAATTCATAAAAGAATGGGTTACCGAGAAATATCTTCCCATAATTATAGAGGCCGTTTCTGCTCTGACAAATAATAAATGTCAAGTAAACTTTAAAATCTCTGAAAAACTGCCGGCAGAAAAAAGTCATGGGGAACAGGACCCTTCGGAAAAACTGGACCAGCAACCGGCCAAAAATGCAGATTTTAACGCTAATCTCAATCCCAAATATACTTTCGACTCCTTCGTATGTGGTGCCAGCAACCAATTTGCCCACGCAGCCTCTCAGGCTGTAGCAAATAACCCTGCGTCCAATTACAACCCACTCTTTATCTACGGAGGGGTTGGCTTGGGTAAAACCCACCTCCTTATCGCCATCGGCAATCAGATCCGAGAAAACAACAAAGGCGCCAAGGTTTGCTACTATTCGTCCGAAAAGTTCATGAATGAGATGATTAATTCCCTTCGTTACAAAAAAATGGACGAGTTTCGAAACAAGTTCAGAAAAATGGACATCCTTCTCATAGACGACATTCAATTTATGGCTGGAAAAGAAGCTACACAGGAGGAGTTTTTCCATACCTTCAATGCATTATATGAATCACACAAGCAGATAGTTGTCACCTCCGATAAATTTCCCAAAGATATACCAGGCCTTGAAGAACGTTTACGTTCTCGATTTGAATGGGGCTTGATTGCCGATATCCAACCACCCGATATTGAAACAAAAATTGCGATTCTGAAAAAAAAATCAGATCTTAATTCCATTATCTTGCCCAATGATGTAGCCCTCTTTCTTGCATCCAGCGCCACCAGCAATGTGAGAGAACTGGAAGGTATGCTAATCAGGCTTGGTGCGTATGCTAGCCTTACCGGCAGCGAAATGAGCCTCAATATGGCACGCGATATTCTAAAAGACATTATTGTCGAAAAAACTAAAGAGATTACCGTGGAAATGATCCAGAAGCATGTCGCAGAACATTTCAAAATCAAACTTTCTGAACTTAAATCTGATAAAAGGTTAAAAACATTTGTCATACCACGTCAAATAGCAATTTTCATCTGCAGAGAACTTACCAAATCATCATACCCAGAAATTGGGGATAAATTTGGTGGTAAAGATCATTCTACAATTATTCATTCGGTTAAGAAAATAGAGAAACAGATGACAAACGATTTAGAGATGAAAACTGTTGTTGAAAGTCTGAAGAAAGAGTTGATGAGCTGATGAAATTCCTGTTAATAACCTAAATCATTTGTGGATAAATGGCCACCATGTTGAAAACTGCAACAGGAGCCATATTTTACCACCAGCTTTTCATTACACTTTGTGTCTTAAAATCAATGTCTTAACGGACTATCAACATATCCACAGGCAATACTACTACTACTTAAAAGATTTAAAACAATATTAATAATAAGTGAATGGGAGGAATACACCAATGGAATTCAGCGTCAACAAGGAAACATTGACCAAAGCCTTGCAGAAAATACAGGGAATAGTGGAAAAACGTAATACCATGCCGATCCTTTCCAATGCGCTGATCGAAGCACATAATGGTGCCATGCATGTAACGGCAACAGATCTGGAAGTTGGCATGAAAAGCTCATATCCCGTTAATGTGATTAAAGAGGGAAAGATCACTGTAGCCGCAAAAAAGATATACGAAATAATTAAAGAACTTTCCGACGAAGAAATCACCTTTTCCACAAAGGATAATGACTGGATAGAGATACATTGTGGAAAGGCTCACTTCAATATAGTTGGCCTCTCACCCGATGAATTTCCTTATTTCCCAAAGGTAAATGACAACATTTTCATCACCTTGAATAATAACTTCTTGAGTGAGATGATAAAGAAAACTTCCTACGCCATTTGCAATGATGAAACAAAATTCAATCTGAATGGCATCCTGATAAAAGCGGCCAATGATGATGATAAAAGCCTTATAAGAATGGTTGCTACTGACGGACACAGGTTGTCCGTAACAGAAAAGGAATTTTCTGGTTCTATCGGAAACGAACTTAACAAAGGCGTTATCTTTCCCAAAAAAGGCATTTATGAGCTTAAAAAACTGACTGAAGAAGAAAATGGCGAAATAATGCTTGGGTTTATGGACAACAGTGCAGTTATCAAAAAAGACAACACCGTCATCGTCATGCGCCTGATAGATGGTGAATTTCCTGACTATACCAAGGTAATGCCAACTACAAACGACAAAAAAATTACCATTGCACAGAAGGACTTCTTCATTCTTTGAGAAGATGGCCATTTTATCCAGCGAGAAATTCAAGGGAATAAACTTAATGTCAAAAACGGCAGCATAGAGATATCGTCAGCAATCCTGAACTGGGAGATGCCAGAGAAGAACTTGAGGTTATTTACGATGGCAACCCATTGTCTGTAAGATTTAATGCCCGCTATCTGATCGATGTTCTTACTGTCCTCCGGGAGGAACAGGTCGAATTAAACCTGAAGGATGAACTATCACCCATAATTCTGAAGCCTGCTGCAAAAGACGATTTCATATCGGTAATAATGCCAATGAGGCTTTAAAGCCACTTTGTAAAAACACACTTCTTAGGCCCCTCTCGAACGGAGTGGCCTTTTTAATGAAATAATAGTTGAGATGAAGTTAAAAAAATTATATCTTCGTACATTTAGGAATCTTGAAGAGATTGCACTGACACCGGTGCAGCGTTTTAATATATTTTACGGCAACAATGGCCAGGGCAAGACCAACTTACTTGAATCCATCTTCCTGCTGGCAACGATGAAGTCCTTCAAAATGGCCAAAAACGGTGATTTGATAAGTTGGGGGTTTAATGACAGCCTTTTAAAAGGTTGCGTTGAAAGAGATAACGTAAACAGAGAAATAGCCATTTATCTCGATAAGCAAGGCAAGAAAATCAGGGTGGATAATAAGGCTGTCACCCGGATTGATGATTTTTTCGGTCATCTCAATGTGGTTCTATTTACGCCGGAAGAAGTAAACATGGTCAAGGGACTACCTGATCTGAGAAGAAAATACCTGGATCGGGCTGTCTTCAGTAGTGATATAAGCTATCTTTCAACCTACCATGCCTATGGCAAGGTTTTGAAAAACCGAAACATCCTCCTGCGCCGGGGCGAAAAAGCAGGATTTGAGATCTGGACCGAAAAGCTGGTCGAGCTGGGACAACGGATAGTACAGAGCAGGGTTGCCTATCTGGGGGAGGTAAAACCTTTCCTGGCGCAATTTTATAAAGAGATTGCGGGCAATGAGGAAGAGGCTGATATTTGCTATCGCCCCCATCGCTTAAACCCAGCCACCTACAACGAGAATGTGGCAAACGCTCTGCAAGAGGCTTTGACAAAGACAGCAGAAGAGGAAGTACGCAGGGCTACAACACTGGTTGGTCCCCACCGCGATGACGCGGAGTTTATCCTTAATGGCAAGTCATTCAAGCAATTCGGCTCCCAAGGGCAGCAAAAAAGCTACATATTGGCCTTGAAAATGGCAGAAATAGAGTATCAGATCAAAAATTCTGCAGCCCTCCGATTTTTCTACTTGACGATATTAGTTCAGAGCTCGATAGGGAACGAAAAAAAAATCTGATGGAGTTTCTAAAGAAAAGAGAAATGCAGGTTTTCATCACCACCACTTCCCTGCGAAACATATCCCTCGAAGGCATAGAAAACAACAGAACCTATCGATCAGCGGGGGAAAGGTTCTCAATTAGAGGTAGCAATGAAGCAGAAGAACAACAGCGATTACGGTGCAAATAGTATCCAGATCCTTGAAGGACTTTCAGCGGTAAGAAAACGTCCGGCGATGTATATCGGTTCCACCTCGGCACAGGGCCTGCATCACCTGGTGTACGAGATGGTAGACAACGCAATAGACGAAGCATTGGCAGGTTACTGCGACGAGTCCATGTCGCCATCAATGTTGATGGTTCAGTCACCGTTGTCGATAATGGACGTGGTATACCAACAGATATAATGCCATCAGAGGGCAAATCTGCCGCCGAGGTGGTTCTGACCGTGCTCCATGCAGGAGGAAAATTCGATAACGATTCTTACAAAGTTTCCGGCGGCCTGCACGGCGTTGGGGTTTCCGTGGTCAACGCACTTTCCAAAAAGCTGGAGTTGGAGATTCGCGGGAACGGAAAGGTATTCCGTCAAAGCTATCGCTGCGGAGAACCGCTGGCACCATTGGAAGAAGCCGGTGAGACCAAGAAGCGAGGCACAAAGATAACCTTTTTTCCCGACGAGGAAATCTTCGAGACAGTGGAATTCTCCTTTGACACGCTTTCACAGCGTTTGCGGGAACTGGCTTTTCTCAATGCCGGGGTAAAGATAAAGATTGTTGATGAGCGAACAGATAAGAGCCATGAATTCTTCTATGAGGGTGGCATTCGATCCTTTGTTGAATATCTGAATAAAAACAAGACCTCCATCCATCCTCAGCCGATCTTTATTACCGGCGAAAAAGGCGGCGTCGAGATAGAAATCGCCATGCAGTATAACGACTCCTACGACGAAAAGATTTTTACATTTGCCAATAATATCAATACCCATGAAGGGGGCACCCACCTGATTGGCTTCAAGGCTGCCCTCACCCGCACCATGAACACCTATGCCAATAGCAATAATTTGTTGAAAAACGTCAAGGAGAATATCTCCGGTGAAGACCTGCGTGAAGGACTGACGGCGGTCATTTCAGTCAAGATTTCCCAGCCGCAGTTTGAAGGCCAGACTAAGACCAAGCTCGGTAATTCAGAGGTTAAGGGTTATGTAGAGACAATGATGAACGAGAAACTTGCTACCTTTCTCGAAGAAAACCCAGCCATTGCCAAGCGCATTCTGGAGAAATCCATAGACGCGGCGCGCGCCAGAGAAGCAGCCCGTAGGGCACGAGACCTCACCCGACGCAAAGGGGCTTTGGAAGTGGGTACTTTGCCTGGCAAGTTGGCCGACTGCCAGGAAAAAGACCCAGCCCTGTGCGAACTATTTCTGGTGGAAGGTGATTCTGCCGGAGGTTCGGCAAAGCAGGGGCGAGACCGCAAATATCAGGCGATTCTTCCCCTCAAGGGAAAGATTCTTAACGTGGAAAAAGCACGCTTCGACAAGATGCTTTCTTCTCAAGAGATCAGAACACTCATCGCTGCACTGGGTACCAGCATAGGCAAAGGGGATTTTGACATTGCCAAGCTGCGCTACCATCGCATCATAATCATGACCGATGCTGACGTTGACGGATCTCACATTCTCACCTTGCTCCTGACTTTTTTCTTCAGACAGATGCTGGAAATGATAGAGAGGGGCTATCTTTACATAGCTCAACCACCACTCTATAAGATAAAACGCGGCAAGAGGGAGCAATACCTCAAGAATGAGCCTGCCCTGCAGAATTACCTGCTGGATCAAGGTACAGAGGATATGATTCTTCGCCTTGGCAGCGATGAGCGCACCTATCGTGGTAAACAGATCATTCCCCTGCTCCGGCAGATCATTGACCATCAGTCCCTTTTCAGCAAGGTAGTGAAGAAAGGACTGAACGAGGAACTGTTGACCATGTTCCTGAAAAGTGGCGTAAGGAGTGGCTTTGAGGAGTTGAGCGAATTGGAGCCATACCTGCAAAAAATGAAGGAGAACTTTCCTGGCTCCGATTTCGTGGCAGGCGAACAAAAAATTATATTCATGGTAGGGAATGTCCGGGTCAGCATTGACCACAACACCATGGCCGCAATAAATTCATATGAATATCAATTGCTGGCCGACAGTAATAGCAGGATGGAGTCCCTTTTGGGCGAGGTTAAGGCAACTGTCTCTACAGAAGAAAAGCAGTTGCTCGAGACGGAACACTACGAGGAACTGCTGGCGTTTTTCTTGGAGACGGCAAAAAAAGGACTTTATATACAACGTTATAAGGGTCTGGGCGAGATGAATCCGGAGCAGTTGTGGGAGACGACCATGCATCCGGAAAACAGGGTGTTGCTCCAAGTGAAAATAGAGGACATTGTCGAGGCTGAAGAGATTTTCACCGTACTGATGGGCGATCAGGTAGAGCCACGGCGGGAATTCATAGAACAGAATGCCTTGAATGTTTCAAATCTTGATATCTAATCTCGCAGCAGCAGGGCGTTTTTCTGCCTGTACATGCCAATAGTAAAGAGGTCTCAATGCTTACTCAGACAAACAAAATAGCGGTCAACATAGAAGATGAAATGAAGCGGTCATACATGGATTATGCCATGTCCGTTATTGTGGGTCGTGCACTTCCGGATGTAAGAGATGGCTTGAAGCCTGTCCATCGGCGCTGCCTCTTTGCCATGTACGACATGGGTAACGATTACAACAAGCCGTACAAAAAGTCAGCCCGTGTTGTCGGTGATGTCATCGGTAAATACCACCCCCATGGCGATACGGCTGTCTATGATACCCTGGTGCGGATGGCCCAGGATTTCTCCCTTCGTTACCCGCTGGTCGATGGTCAGGGCAACTTTGGTTCCATAGATGGCGATTCACCGGCAGCAATGCGTTACACCGAGATCCGTATGTATCAGCTGGCCCATGAGTTGCTCGCCGATCTGGACAAGGAAACCGTCGAGATGGGACCGAACTATGACGACTCCTTGAAAGAACCGCTGGTGCTGCCAGCCAAATTTCCCAACCTGCTCGTTAACGGCTCTTCTGGTATTGCCGTCGGCATGGCGACCAACATCCCGCCCCACAACCTGAAGGAAGTCATAGACGGCATCATTGCCGTTATTCGCAAACCGGAGCTTACTTTTGAGGAGCTGTTGGACCTGGTTCCCGGGCCTGACTTCCCCACTGCCGGTTTCATCTATGGACGTGAGGGTATTATCTCCGCCTACGGGACCGGGCGGGGTATCATCCAGATGAGGGCGCGGGCGGTTGTTGAAACCCACAAGAAGACTGAGCGCCAGTCCATTATAGTTAATGAAATTCCGTATCAGGTTAACAAGGCAAGGCTGGTGGAAAAGATTGCCGAGTTGGTGCGGGAAAAGAAGATTGAGGGCATCTCCGACCTTAGGGATGAGTCAGACCGGGAAGGAATGCGGATTGTCATCGAACTGAAAAAAGACGAGAATCCGGAAATACTTCTTAACCACCTGT
>CAWAFF010000035.1:0-18278 GCA_963780945.1 uncultured delta proteobacterium
TACAGACAAAAACCACCATGACTGTGAGTAAATATACTAATTTCTTTTGACTCACTTTCGCCTCCTGTTTAGAGTCACTGCAAACCTTTTAAACACACATCTTGGTAGGCAAGCCAGAAAAAAATAAACATACACAAGTAAATTCCTTTCGTTTAATTGGTATAATCTGATATAGATAAACACACAATATTTTTTTACATTTTTATAGTTAAAAATTATTTAATTCATGTTTTATTATGGTAATGACACATCATTTCTTTACTATTAACGCTGTCGTTCTAGCAGATAGTGATATTTAATCGAAAAAAATCAGGAGCATTAACATGGACTTTAATTATCTGATGGAAAACGATGAAGAATGCCTTCGTCTGGAACTCAAAACAGATGGCGGGATTATTCAGAGACAAGCACGTTGGGCAGGATTAAAGCCTGGTATGCGGGTGGCGGATATCGGCTGTGGCCCTGGCAAGACGACCTTTTTTCTTCAACAATTGGCCGGCGATCAGGTTGTGTCGGTCGGGGTGGATGCATCTGAAGAAAGAATTGATTATGCCCGAAAGCATTTTAATGGGGCACAGTTTGAAGTCAGAAATGTCTGGAGCCTTTAGATGGTCTTGGTACGTTTGACTTTATATGGGTCCGTTTCTTGTTGGAATACTACAAAACAAAAAGTCTGGATATAGTAAGGAATATTTCTAACCTATTGAACCCTGGTGGTATACTGTGTCTGGTAGATCTGGATTATAATTGCTTAAGTCATTATGGGCCGTCCCAGAAACTGGAAAGGACCATTCAATCAATAATGGAGTGTCTGGAGAGAGAAACAGATTTTGATCCTTATATGGGACGCAAACTTTATTCTTTCTTTTATGATCTGGGTTATAAAGATATTGTTGCAGACGTTAGTAGTCATCATTTGATTATAGGTAAGCTCAACGAAATAGACGCCTTCAACTGGCAGAAAAAAATCAAAATTGCTTCAGGTAAAATCGGCTATAAATTTGAGGAATATGAAGGAGGTTATGAGGAGTTCAATAATGAATTCAAAGCATTCTTCAGATGATTCGAAGAAGGTTTACCTATACACCCATTATTCTATGTAGAGGTATAAAGGCAGGTGCTTAAATCATGAGACCATCTGTAGATTTTTGTCATCGTACTTTTTCTTGTAATAGCTGATTAGTGAATTGACAATTTTTTTGTCAAAATGCTTATCTGCTTTCTCGCTGAGCAACTCAAAAGCCGTATTGATAGGCATTGGGTCGCGGTAATGCCGCTTGGCGGTAATAGCTTCAAAAAAATCTGCAACAGCGATTATTTTAGCTCCAAGTGGTATTTCTTTTCCTGCTAGGCCTTTTGGGTAACCACTGCCGTCTATTTTTTCATGATGTGCCCCTGCAACTTCAGGAACCTTACTCAAAATCCCTTCAAAGTTTATCTGCTCCAGAAGCTCTCTCGTCCTATTGGCATGTGTTTTTACTATTTCATATTCATAGACACTTAACTTTCCATCTTTTTTTAAAATCGAATCTGGTACCCCTATTTTCCCGTAATCATGAAGTAGTGCGGCGACTCGTATCATTTCCTTATGATCATTAGGTAAATCAAGTTCACTGCAAATTCCCATGGCGTATTCAGTAACCTTTTCCGAATGTCCGGCTGTAAGGGAATCACGTGCATCAATGCTGGCAGCCAGAACTTGAAGGAGTGATTTGAATTGTTTTTCCTTAGCATCCATAAGAGTTGCATTCCTGATACTAATGCCTATGACAGGAGCTATGCCCATCAGGAGACTCATGTCACTCTGTACTAAAACTCTTTTAGATTTCAGATTTTCAACAGCGAGTATACCCAGTGATTCGTTCTCATAGACGATGGGGCAGCAGATAAAGGAACGAGTTCCCAATTTTTTTGCTAATGCCTGACTACGGAGGGAAATGGTTCCCTCAAGTTCATTCAAATCATTGATCAAATAAGGTTTTTGCTGGCGGAAAGATACAATGAAAGCGCCCCTTGATTCCGGTCGATCCAGACGAAATTCCGTCTTTTTAAGCAGTCTTAGTTGATTGATGGTGTATCCAAAAATTGGATTTAAATTTCAGTTTTGTTTTTTCCTATTGGCCAGAGAATTTCCTCGATTGTAATCTAGATGTTTTTCCAAAATCTGTATGACATTGGCCAAAATGCTTTGAGTACTGGTCTGTTTGTTTAAAGTCTGTCCAATCGCATTGGTAAGAAGTGCATTATCATAATTAATTTGAATTTGATTCGAGAGGTGTATCTGAGAGAGCTAACCAGTTGTCCAGACTTGTTTGCAATTCTTTACTTTCTAATTTTTGTACTATCACATGGAACAAGCTGATAAAGTAACAGACAATGGTATAAAAATTGTTGTAGTGAAATTCAAATTTAACTGAGATAAAACTAAACCACATAAAAACAAAACTAAGGTGGAAAAGATCCCGTACTTTTTAAAACTTACCCATAAGAGGACTCTCCCATGTCAATGTGTACCGGCAAACTTCACCACCGGTAAAAACACATTCCGTATGTTTTACTGCAGGACTTGATTTTTAAACATAACAACAAAAGCTTCAAAAAATCCTATTCTGTTTTCACACTGGAAAACCTTCTCTTTAAAACCGTTTCTGGCGTGACAGTAATTTCTATATTTATTTTGAAGATAGTATTTTAGATTCGTATGAAGATGATTTGGTGAAATTTTCACTGATTTTACTAATCAACTTAAACGCATTCCCAGGACCGACAAGCGCCAGTGCATATTGTCTTACTACTCCCAGGGCTTCAGGCGATGCCGCATATCGGCCTGCTTCTCGAGCTATTTGTTTATTTCCTGTCATCTGAACGAGCTTTTCGTAGAACGAGTCGACCTGCTCCTGGGTGAACCAGTGTCCCTGATCAGCCACTTCATAGGATTTCATCCCGGAATGGTCCAGTAATTGGTGGACATTAACAAAACTATACCTGCTCCTGATAAGCTTGAGGTAGGTGTCAATTATCCTGCTGTTATAAAGTGGTTTTTTATTTCCTGGTGCCGGTTCCATAAATTCCCGCTTAAATCCGACGTAACAGCGTCTCGCAGAACTTGAAATAGGGGTCAAGGTATTGAAGGTTCAGTATCCATAGCGTATAAAGTTTCTCATATGCAATGGCTTGGCGTTGTGCATAACTTACTGGATAAATAAGTACCGGAATTTCGTCCCGCTCAAATTTCTCAGATAGTTGCATGAGAACCCAGTTGAATATATCCTTTTGAAATTTGTCGGCATCCACGACGATAACTTTAATGGAGGAAGTCAATTCAGACATATTTATACCAACATCAGCAATGTTAACCATGATGACAGCCTTGAGAACACCTTCATTTTTTACGGAGTAAAAGGACTTTTCTCTTTCCAGGCCGAGTTTACGGAAAGTTTCTAAAATTTCATCACTATCTGCCATGGCCGGCTCCATGTCCATGGCTGTCGTCATCAGTCCCCCTGACTCGTGCTCATAAAAGTTTTTCAGCTCTACAAGGTCTGCAGTTTTAGATTTTTTTAGCTCCCAGTCATCTGTTATATCCATTGCACTGCACATATCTCTCTGATAGTGAAGATAGGCAAAGGTATCCAAGGAGCATCCGCATGCGTTTTTTAAATGACGGGAGAACCCGCCGAAAACCCGGTTAGGAAATTTGTTGTCGGGTCTGAAATAACAAAATACATAATTCATTCTGGCTGAGTGGAGATTGTGTGAATCATTTATGGATCTGCCAATTTGATTAAGGACAGATATTCCCGCATTGTTTGATTCCTTTTTTTGGGCAGCATGGTGATGGATCATCCAAGAGGAGTCATAGAATCGCAACATTGCCATGTGGCCGAGGATATTCCCTTTGTTTTGATAAATGAAGTGTCGCGCCACATGTGGATTCTGATTATAAAGTTTCTCATATATCAGCTTATATTTGCTGATATTCTCTTTTATAAATTTATATTTCTTCGGATAGATAAAACCTGTCTCAAAAAAGAAAAGCCACAGAGCATCCATATCGACCCTGTTGCCGATATAGGAGAACATATCTGTCCCTTGATTCAGTAGGGCCAGGTAGATGATGTGGTCGCGGATTTCCATGTCGAGGATGGCGAAGCCACATTTGACATAGGCTGCCTCTAGACCCTCACTGGTCGCAGTGCTATAGATGACCTGCACTCTGCAGGTGAAACTGAAACTGTTGGAGAAAACCAGATTCAATTCGGGTATTATCATGCCGGGCAGCAACATGACATTATGCTTGTCCTCCCCCACTGAAAAGCCGCTGCCGGATATATCAATGACCTTGAGATTGATGGTCTTTCCCGTCAAAGGGTGCCTGAAAAAAATATCGGGTGAAGGGGTAAGTAGTTGGCGTCTGCTGCGGTATTCCTTAGGCTTGAATCTTTGAATATGATAGTCGAGTGGTTGCAGGATATAGTTATTGGCTTTATGACTGCTGCTTTTTATGATCAGGCATGATCCAGAAAAGAGTGTTTCATTTTCCTTGGAGAAAATAATGCTGACGGGGGATTGTGGAGATCAATTGGAAGTCTGAGGAGGAATAATCTGCAATTCGACTCGAAATGAGACGGCACTGAATTCTATCAGGCTGCCATAAAAAATCATCCCATTCTGTATGAACTGAACTTTTATCCCGCCGCATAAGTGCCTTTTAACTTTTCTGACACTGACTTCATAACATACCTCTGGCAGCGTAAAGCTGACTTTTTGTTCATCTATACTGGTTACCTCGCCTTTTATATGAATCAGCTTATGCCCATCATTAAGGAAAAAGTCTTGTACACTGAAAGATGTTAAGATTGGTTTTACTTCTTCGGGGAGTGACCATATACAGTCAAGGTGCTCGTCAAAGCAAGGTTGGGGTATGGCAGGCAGTGAGATGATTTTGTTATAGATGTTATGTTTGAAGGTGATAACTACTGTTTCATCCTGAAAATTCACATAGTTCAGTTTGTTGATCAATAATTTCTGGTTGATTCTCTTCCCTTTTTCTTCATGACAGTCAACATTTCCGGCCGAAACAACTTGAGGTATTTCAGGTGAGCTCGCCATAGTTATACTCTCTATTGTCAATAAAAGGGGATTTTGGATTGTTTGTTACAGATCAAAGGTATAAGGTTCATCTCCCGGTGCCTGTGAGACCAAAAATTAATGGATGTAAAATTAGCATATGTGTGAAATTAGTCAAGAATAATTATAACTTAGTGGGGTTTGGCCCGGTGGGGCAGTTGCAAAACATGCCATGGCAATGCCGGGCCGACTATTAAAGGATTATAGTGATAATATCGTTGAATCCTTCCTCACAATACCTTATATTTCGGTAATTCTTAATTAATTTAGGCATATAGTGCAAAAATGTAGACATTGCGGGCCGGGTATCGACTTGGAACACAGCCGGTAGACTCATCCGGCACTCATTTTAAACAGGTGGGAGTATTATATGAGCATATTATGGTGGCATTGGCTGATAGTGGGAATGGTCCTGATCGGCCTGGAGCTGGTCGTTCCCTCCTTCACCATTATCTGGTTCGGCCTGGGTGCAATCCTTGTCAGCATTGTCCTGGCAATATTCCCGGGTTACGCTCTTTCGGCCCAAGTACTTACCTGGACCGTGGCCTCGGCACTCTTCACCTTTGCCTGGTTCCGTTTTTTCAATCCCCGCACCAGTAAGACTTCCGCTGGATCGAAGGGGGCCGTCATCGGCGAGATAGGCCTTGTCATCCGTGCCAGTGAGCCCTATGCCAAGGGCGTAGTCAAATTCCAGCTGCCGCTTCTGGGTGCCGACGAGTGGCCGTGCATGGCCGATGAGCCTCTGGATGTGGGGGACCGGGTCAAGGTGGTCCATGTGGAAGGTCATGTGATGAAAGTAGAAAAAACCGAAAATAAGGAGAAATCATGAGTCCAGGTACTGTTGTATTTATCGTTCTATTTGCACTGGTGGTGATAACCATCTTCATGGGAGTGCGGCTCGTTCCGCAGGGGTACGAGTTTGTGGTGCAGCGCCTCGGCAAATATCATTCGACCCTCAAGCCGGGTCTGAATTTCATCATTCCTTACGTGGATATCGTCGCCTACCGGCTGACCACCAAAGATATTCCCTTGGAAATCGGCGCCCAGGAAGCGATCACCAAGGACAATGCCGTCATCGTCACCAACGCCATTGCCTTCATCAAGATCATCGACCCGGTCAAAGCGGTCTACGGCATCAGCAACTACGAGTACGCCATCCAGAACCTGGTCATGACCTCACTGCGGGCGATCATCGGCGAGATGGAGCTTGACCTTGCGCTCTCCTCCCGGGACATCATCAAAGCGCGTCTCAAGGAAATCATCTCCGACGACGTCACCGACTGGGGTATTCTCGTCAAACGGGTGGAGATTCAGGACATCAAGCCTTCCGAATCAATGCAGAAGGCCATGGAACAGCAGGTAACGGCTGAGCGGTTGAAGCGGGCGATGATCCTGGAGGCGGAAGGGAAAAAGGAAGCGACCATCCGGGAGGCTGAAGGAAAGCTGGAGGCGGCGAAACTGGAAGCGGAGGCGCAGATCACATTGGCAGAGGCATCCGCCAAGGCAATTCAGGATATTGCCGGCGCGGTGGGGGATAAAGAGCTGCCGGCGCTGTTTCTTTTGGGTGACCGCTATGTGAATGCTATTCAGAAACTGTCCGTGTCAGCGAATACCAAGACCTTTGTGTTGCCGGCGGATATTCTGGGGGCGGTGAAGGGAATTGCCGGAAGGTCGTAAGTCATTTCTGTTAAGGTGGCAAGTGTCGGGATTGAATAGCCAGCTTAAAACCGCCAGGTAATTTCAGTACTGATGATATCCGCACTGTTCTCATAGGAGCCTGACAGCCCTCCACGGAACATGTCTTCGCCAGTCGCGGTTTTATTTATCTCTGCATCCTTGACAAACAGATGGGCGTATCCACCATCCATGGAAATTTGCTCGCTGATCTTGTAGCCGACCCCGGCAGCAAGCCAGATGCGGTCACTGTCGGGAACTCGTGGGGTACCATGGGCAGCGTCCGGCACAGGGCTTTGATCGTAAGCCGCCCCGGTGCGGAAGGTCCATGCTCCTGGTGCATAGACTGCTCCCAGTGAATAGCGGAAGGTGTCTTTCCAATGGACTGTGGTGACCGCATCACTCTCTGCGGGGTTGTCCGAATCAATACGGAGCTCATCTATGGTGCTCCAGTTTGTCCAGGTGATATCCGCCATTGCCGCCACCTTTTTGGAAAAGTTATGCCAGATACTGAGGGACAGGCCGTCGGGCAGGGTCACATTGGACCTAATCCTGGTGTCGGCAAACCGCCCGGTCGGGTTGGGGGATGGGACCCCGGAAAAATGAGCCTCGCCTCCTAATGTATGGTCAATGCGGGAACGGTAGGCAATGCCGGCCCGGGTATCGTCGGTAAACTCATAAAGGACGCCCGCATTATAGCCCCAGGACCAGCTATCTGCCTTGAAGGTGACGGACCCGTCGTTTACCTGGGGTGCTGCGCCAATTGCACCAAGGGCGGAGAAGATGGTGCCGAAGTCGATGGCATTGCTCAATTTTGCCTTGAAATACTGGGCGTTGATCCCTGCCCCCAGGCTGAGTTTTTCGGTAATACTGTATGCAAGGGAGGGGTTGATGTTGAGACTGATCAGCTCGGACTTGACGGCGTGGTACCGGCCTACCCATGCGGCATCATAGTCAGTGCTCAAGCCGAAGGGAGAGAAGACTCCCAGACCGGTGCTGAGACGGTCATTCACTTGACGACTGTAATAGAAGTTGGGGATCAAAATCGTATTGCCGGCATTGCCTCCTTCGCCGCCGCTCAAAGGCTGGCCGGTGAGGTGGGTGGAACCTTCGTTGCTGAACTTCGCCGAGGGAAACACCAGGTGCATCCCGGCAATTGCCTGGGTTCCGCTGAGACGGGTGAGCCCGGCCGGGTTGAAAAAGATGGTAGAAGCATCCTCCGCAGCCGCAGCTCCCCCCGCAAACGCCGTACCGAGTGCCTTGACGCTTTGCTCCATGATGGCAACTCCGGCTCCGACAGCATCACTGCTGTAGAGCATCAAGGCAGAGGCGGCAAAGACAGTGCATAGAACAAGTTTCTTGTGCACGATAACTTCCATTGGACCTCTCATTGGCACATGATTATTGATCAGCTTGGCCCTCAAGTTTTGTCCTTAATGATGGAAAACCATTATAATTATACATGCTATGTGGAAAAACGCTCTTTGTGTAGGCAGGTTTTCACAACGGTAGGAAGTGACACCTCATCAACTGATGGTAGTATTTTAAATAAGATGCGGCGAGGCTTCACTGTCGGAGATGCACCTGAGATGGTGATATTTGCGGGTGCGGGAGAGTTATGGTTAAAGATGATGAGCATAATGATAATGAAAAGCTTGTCCACGACTATCGTCTCTTTGAGGAGAGGATCCTCGTAGAGCAGGTAAAGCAACTTTATAGTCTTGCACCGATGGGCTTCATAGCAACCTTTCTCAACTCGCTGATCGTCTTTTTCATCATGAAGGACGTGATGCCTTACAGGATACTTATCCCCTGGCTCAGCGCGGTTTTGACGATTACTGCGCTGAGAATAGGACTGGTATTATGGTTCCGCAAGACAAAGCTGGAGCCCGCCGCTGCTTCAATATGGGGGAAGCGGTTCATCGCCGGCCTTTGCACCGTCGGCGTTGCCTGGGGCTGCATCGGCTTCTTTCCCTTTTCAGAAGTTACCCTAGCACATCAGGTCTTCATCGCCTTTGTTCTCGGCGGCATGGCCGCAGGGGCATCTTCCACATTTTCCATGCTCAGGAACGGCTTCGCCGCTTTCAGCATTCCGGCGCTGGTACCGCTCATCCTGCATTTTTTCCTGATACACGACACCTTCCATTACGCGATGGGGTCAATGACCTTGCTGTTCGGCATTTTGCTCTGGAGAATATCCCGGCATAACTATGGGGTAAACAGGAACTCTTTGCTGCTTCGGTTCGAAAACCTCGCAATGATAGTACGCCTGAGGCTGGCTAAGGAAAAGGTTGAGGAGCTGAATAGCCAGCTGTCGGCGGAGATGCAAGCAAAACTCGTTGCTGAAGCTGATCTCAGGGCTCACCAGGACCGACTGGAAAGGGTTGTGCAGGAGCGAACAGCCGAGCTTACGGCGCTGAACAGGGAACTAAAATTGTTCGCCTATATGGCATCCCACGACCTGCAGGAACCGCTGCGCATGGTTAACAGCTATTTGCAGCTGCTTAGACATAAATACCAGGGGCGACTGGATGAAAAGGCCGATACATATATTAATTATGCCGTCGACGGTGGAACTCGCATGCAAAAGCTGATAGAGGGTCTCCTCTCCTATTCGCGCCTTTCCGGTGGCGCCGAATTCACCTGGGTTGATGCCAATGGGGTGTATGATGCCGCAGTGGCTAATCTTGCCAATTCCATCAGCGAAAGCAAGGCCGAAGTGAGTAAAGATGATCTGCCGACAGTTATCGGCGACGAGATTCAGCTGCAGCAGCTTATGCAGAACCTGATCAGCAACGCCCTTAAGTACCGGAACCCTGAAAGTCGTCCCCGTGTGCATGTTTCCGTGAGAAGAAATGAGAATGAATGGGTGTTTTCGGTACAGGACAATGGCATCGGCATCGAACCAGGTTACTTCGACAAGATATTCCAGATTTTTCAGCGGCTCCACACCAGCGAGGAGTACCCAGGTACCGGCATCGGCCTCGCCTCGTGTAAAAAAATCATCGCCCGGCACGGAGGACAGATCTGGGTAGAATCAAAACCAGGGGAAGGGTCGGTTTTTTCCTTTACAATTCCGGCAGATTAGCTCAATGGAGGCAGAAAGACTCCTTCATCCTTCTTTATATCATCAATTGTTCCATCAACCAGCAAACAACCCTAGTTGCCCTCTGAAAATTAAAACCCCGTCTTTTCAGGCGGGGTTTCTATTTCTGGAATCAGGATGTGTTTGAATGAAGTTTCTGCAGATTTTACGAAAGCTTAATCACTTTTTCTTACCCTCAGCCTTGACGTCGATACCGGTCGCTTTCATGGTATATGTGACCGTGACCTTGCTGCCAACCTTCAGGTCGCCGGTTACCTTGCTGTCCTTGTCCCTGGCAACCTCCCACTTCTCTTTCCCCTTCTGGACGACGATTGAATCATCCTTTAATTCGAGCACCGGCCCGGTTACCTGGTAAGTCTTGGTGGCGCCGGCGAACACCGTCGTAGAAGCACACAACATAATTCCCATCACAGCGGCAGTTAATCTCATTTTTCATCCTCCTCGTGTACTTGATAAATCATCTAGGACTAATATCATTTATTCGGCAAAAGTCAATCCCTGCCAGGCCGTGGGATATTATCGACCAGGCTGGGTGGCGAAAAAGATAGTGGGGGCCCGTCAACATCTGACAAGGTGAATTCCGGGGCCTCTTTTTCCTTGCTTCGCAGCCAGCTATAAAACACAGGGGATAAAGAAGGATGCCCCCAACGCAGTTGATCCTGCTGTTCCTACTGACGATAGGAGCTGATGGCCCGTTCCAGATCCCGAGATTCCTCGCAATTGCCGCAGATTCCCTTTAATTTCGTCAGGGTGGCTTTGGCTTTTTCCGGTTCCTTGTTGGTCAGGTAGGCTTCGCCCAGGTATTCATGGGCACCCAGGTGTTTCGGATCGAGCTTCAGTGTTCTCGTAAGCTTTGAAGGCCTCAGGGAGTTGACCGGTTTTCCGGTAGGAAAACCCCAGGTAGTTATAGGCGTCGGCACTGCTGCTGTTCTTCGCCGTGTATACTTTCAGCAACTCGATTGATTCGGAATACTTCTTGTCGTCGATCTTCTTCTTGATTTCCTGAAGGCTCGTGGGGCTCTCGCTTCTGGAATGTCCCCCGCCACCGCCGCCGGCTGCCAAGGCTGCAACAGGAATGAGTAAACTTGCTAATATGATGATTCGTTTCATGAAATCTCTCCTTTGGATCTTTTGATTCCGTATTTGATTCTACGGGTTGTCAGTAATGATCTTCCACCAGCTCAAAATATGCCTGCGGGTGTTTGCAAACCGGACATATGGTTAACGCTTCCTTGCCTTCATGGGTGTGGCCGCAGTTGCGGCATCTCCATTTGACAGTCTCGGCTTTGGCGAAGAACTTTCCGTTTTCTACCTCTTCCAGCAGCTTGAGGTAGCGTTCCTTGTGCGTCTTTTCTATCTTGGCGATGGCCTCAAACAAAGAGGCAATGTCGCTGAATCCTTCTTCACTGGCTTCCTGGGCCATACGTGGATACATATCCACATGCTCGTCAAGTTCTCCGGCGGCAGCTGCTTTCAGGTTTTCGATGGTTGTACCGATGCCGTTCAGGTACTTGAAGTGCAGCTTGGCATGCTCTTTCTCATTGTCAGCTGTCTCCAGGAAATACGCAGCAATTTTCTCGTACCCTTCCTTCTTGGCTACAGAGGCGAAGTAGGTGTACTTGTTTCGGGCCTGTGACTCACCGTCAAAAGCTTCTTTGAGATTTTTCTCTGTTTTTGTCCCTTTAATATCCTGCATGCATGACTCCCTGTTGGCTTAATTTGATAGATCCTATCTTATTTATCGGTATTTCGCTCAGCGGAATTCCGAAGGGCATCGGGGACCCCTTTTCCATAGGCTGTTGGCCCGCCCACTGTGACCTGAGCAATTTCAGTGATGTGATTATTCCTTCATTGCCCTTACCAGCAGTTCGTAATCCTCCAGTAGTGACTGGAGGTCCTCCTCATGTTCGACTTCCTGTTGAAGAATGGTCAAAACCATATTGTACGTGATTGGATCCTTGTCTCTGGTTATGTCCATCAGCTGCTTGTAGACTCCGATAGCACACTGCTCACCCTTGATGTTCTGTTCCAGCAACACCTTGACAAAGGGATCATCGGGGGCCTCGTAGCCACAGTTGGTGTGTTGGTACCACTCTTCCGGCTTGGTGACCGGAGTGCCGCCCAACTGGATGATGCGCATGGCCACCATGTCAGCGTGCATCAATTCCTCGGTGGCGTGTTGCAGCAGTTCGGCTCCCACCGCATCCTTCATCGGCCCCTTGACTAATTTTGCACCCAACCAATATTGATAGTACGCCAACCACTCATCACTATAAGCCCGACGCAAAAGCCCTAGCAGTTCCTCTACGTCCATGCCGATAATCTCTCGTCCTTTCGATCCCATCTGTTTCTCCTTTCCAAGAAGTTTGGCAATTCTTGCCACAGGGAAATGGCGTAAGAATGCTTAATGAGTGATGATGCCAGTTAAAGCATGATCGTACTATATGAAAGACTGATGTCAAGCTGGGGCTTATTCCTGTGTCGGAATGTCCACTGATAGGAGGAGGGCGTTAGCCCCCTCTGACACCGTAGACTCCAAATAATCGGCACCTTTCCCTTATGGCTATTGTTGAATGATGGTTAAAAAATTATAGTGTTAATGTCGTTGAATCCTCCCCCCGTATGTCTTATATTTCCTGAAATCTTAATTAATTTAATTAGATACTGTAATGATTTTTTACAGTTAAGCCTGAAGTGTAGATTTATCAAAACTGCTGGAATTTTCGAGGGCATCGTCGATTGATCGCCCCTGCATCATGTTTTTTGAACTGAAGGATTTAGTTAAAATGCATCTTTTTTCTTGCGGAGGGTTCATGCTGAAGGAGATGAAGGCGTATGCCCATTTGAAACCGGGGCAGGACGGCACCAAACGGCTTGTCGACCAGTACGGTGACAAGCTTCTCTGCGTGCGGTATCGGTATGATGAAATTCGAGGTGTCAAGCTGAAGACGGTTGAGATCATAGTGGATGAGAAACCGCTGCGGACGCCCCGTTACAAGGATGACGACCTAGTGCCAGTGCATGTGGCCTATGAAGAGACGGAGTTGCGTCACCAACTGCGCGCATTTAGGGCGCGATGGGATGCGGAGAGGAAACTGTGGTTCGTGCAGTACGGACTGATCCGCGGAACGCCGCTGGTTGAACGACTTGCTGAACTTTATGGCTAACGCAAATATTACTGATATAGGTAACCTGGCACCTTACTTGTATAGGTAATAAGTTGCCTATATAGGTAATAAATTACTTATATACGGAAACCGGTGATTAACGAGTTGGACTACAGGAGGATGAATGGAACCAATAGCCACGATTGTACTTGTAATGCTTGTCGCAGGAATCTTAGGCGGCTTGATGAATTTCTTTATTTCAACCCAAGAAAAGTCGAGCACGATGCCTTGGTGGCAGCACATGGTTCTTGGTATTGGAGCCTCCTTCATGGTCCCCCTCTTTTTGAACATGATTTCAAGTGGCCTCATAAAAGAGATCATTGGAGCCTCTTCGACAGCACCAGGGGATGGTTCTAAACTATTTGTGCTTGCCGGTTTTTCTCTTGTTGCCGCAGTGTCGTCACGAGCCTTTATAAGGTCTTTGACTGCTAAAGTATTACAAGACGTAAAAGAGGCTAAATTGGAGGCTGAAAAGGCTACATCAGTGGCACATGAGGCAAAATCTCAAGCATCTACAGCATTGAACGTATTAGATGAGAATGAAGCATCAGATGCCGAAGAACCTCAAACATTGAAAGCTGAGGTAAAACCAACTCTGACCACAAATGAATTGAGAATTATTACTGAAATGACGACTGGCAGGTATTCCATGCGTTCAATATCTGGGCTGGCAAAAGATACCAGCCTAGAAAAAGATGCTGTGAATGCAGCTATATCTTCGCTTATGGAAAAAGGATTGATTGAACAAGGTACCAACTCAAGAGGAGAAACCCGATGGTATCCAAGTCCACCGGGGCGCGTTATAGCCACAAGAATTAACCAAGCCACTGGCGGATCCCCCTGAGTCTAACCAAAAGAAGAACCTTTGGCGGACGCCCTTCACATATTCACATTTGAGTAAAAGGGATGTCCCAACTCTCGTGTGGACTCGGTCGCGGCGAAAAAAACTGCCGCGCCGGTCACACTCATAGCCGTTGGCCAAAAGGGGAAAACATTGGAGTTTTTCAAATATCTCCATCCCGAGCGAACTGATGTCCTCGAAAATTTGAAAATTCGGTTCACTCAAGCTTTTGCCCTAAATGACCCCTTTGAGTCTTTTCCTGGAATCATTCAAGAAAGCAAAGAATGGTACTGGAAAAGATTTATCGAGATCGTCAATTCAGAAATGGAAAGAATAGACATTCAGAGTCTCTCGAAGAGAAAACAATACTTTAGAGAGCGAAAAAAGGAATTTGCAAACTTTTATAGGTGCCATACGGATGAAGAATGGTTATTTGAACAGGCAAAATCAATAGCCTTGATGGACTCAGTCATCCAAGGTTACTTAAGCCTCAGCGCAACAAACAGAAATACACTCATGTGGTCACACTATGCGCATAATCATAAAGGTTACGTGCTTGGGTTCGACTCTAACCACAGTTTCTTCAGTTACGGGACAATAAAAATTGACTACAGTGAAACAAGGCCTGGCTCAATCCTACTCAGACAAGACAGGATGCAACCTTATTTTATACCAAAAGCCTTGATTGGAAATATGAGCAAGAATACAGAAAGTCTATGGCATTTGTTGAAGCCATAAAATTACAAAATGGGCACACCCTTTTGCCTTTCCCAGATCGAGTGCCAGACCCATCGGACCCGGCTGCAACAGAAATAAAGCTATTCGACTTTCCTGCAAATTCAATAAATTCAGTAATTTTGGGCTGGAAATCTGAGCCCGAATTGGAGAAAATAATAAGGAAATGTCTTAAAAAGCACAAAATTCAACATGTTCAACTTTTCAAAGCTATTCCGCACAAGTTCAAGTTTGAAATGGAAATTCTTCCAATAACGGAAACCGCCGGAGGGTAAGCCCTTGACACGAGACAAAAGTAAAAGGGCAGAAGGCTAAAATAGAAGTCCCAACCAGGCAGTTCGACACCGGTCGGGCGGAAAAGCTACCCGAACGGTCAACTGCGCGAACCGTTATTCCAGGAGGGAAAAGTGCCAAAAGGAAGCCGCACCACATTATTTATTAGCTCCACATGCTACGACCTTGCGCAGCTTAGAATTGACCTTCGAGAATTCGGAGAATCCATAGGATTAGAACCGATACTGTCAGATTTTGACACCTTTCCGGTCGATCCTTCTCGTAGTACTGTCGATAACTGCCTAAATGTTGTGCGAACGCAAGCTGATATATTTCTGCTTGTTGTAGGTTGCCGCTATGGATCCATTAACGATACTGGAAAGTCAATTACAAATCTTGAATACCTTGAGGCTTCAGCGCGAGGTTTACCGAAATATGTTTTCGTAAAGAGTGAAATCTTGACATCACTACCAATTTGGCGGGCTAACCCGGACGCAGATTTCCGCTCCACTGTCGACACTCCCAAACTTTTCGAGTTTGTTTCTCATCTTCGTGACAATGGGGAAGTATGGGTATTCCCTTTCAATACTGCGCAGGATATCACAGGGACGCTTCGCAAACAGTTAAGCTACCTTCTCGCTGATTGTCTGGAATTAAGATCAAAAATGCAGACAATCGATTACTCCACTCTTCAACTTGGGCCGGAGGCCCTGCGCATATATGTCGAAAAAGCGAGAGGATGGGAGTACCTTACTTTCGCGAAGCTGCTACAAGAGGGAATCAAGCAACATGAAAGTAAAAAACTCGATGCAGAGTTAGGGATATGCTTTGGCCCAGTAATCAATATTCCTGACCGCGCAACAGCAAGTAACTGGGTGACTGCGAAATGTACACAGATGTCACAAACAATTCAGCACTTGTCCCTTGCACTCAACTCTGGGATTGAAAAAGCAGTGGGTAAGCCGGGGGAACCAGGAGACATTCGCAGAATTGTCCACCTAGCCTCAAGAATCGCGGATGGATACTCGCATGTTCTTGACTGGACACTTGAATTCAATCGGTTGGCAGTTGACCCGGAGCTGGAGCGGCTTATGAACCTCGCTTCAAAACTCTCGGCTAACATTTTAAACGAGATCGAAATATTCTCATCTGAGTTGTATGGACGAATGAATGAAGTCATTACGAATCATCAACCTGGAGATGTTGTAAGTTTTACTCTTACCCTCTCTCTCCCGGATACTGTGGACTTACTCGAAGAAATAGAAAGAGTCCGCAATTTAAGAGAGTGATCAATAACCAGACGGCGGCAGACGGTCTCCGCTTTGCTCCGCCGCTGCGCCTCATCTACGTTGGGCGAGGAAAAGAATGAAACACATTAAACTCACAATCGACTTGGACGATCTTGACACGGAAGTCCTACTGAAGGATTGGAGATGGCTTGTGCCAAGGGAGTACTGTCCAGTTCAAATGACCAAATTCGGCGATTGGTTCTTTAGAGATCTGGCAGGCCAAGTGTACATGCTGGACCTGATAGAAGGTGAACTATCAAAAGTCGCAGAAACAGTCACCGAGTTTAATAGACTCATGGATCAAGATGAAAAACATTTAGAATGAACCTTGATGGGTTCGTATTTCGTTGCTGTGAGGAAGGATTACACCTCTCGTCCCAACAGTGCTATGGCTGGAAAATCCATCCGATGATGGATGGTAAATTTGACTTTGAAAATATCCGGTAAAATATTTGACCTCGCCGTGTACCAGGCACTGATGGGACAACTTCTACGGCAATGGAAGGCCATCAAGCCAGATCAACCAATCCCGCCAATCGAAATAAAGTAGATGCCCAACCAGGAAAATGGACACCGACCGCCCGAAAAAGCTGGCAGGCGGGTCATTTCCCGAACCGTTGGGTGAGGAAAAACGAGATGGAAAAATGATGAAAAAACTACTGCCGAAAAATAAGAGCGAGTGGATAATTCTATCAGGTTTTTTCGCTGTCCTTTATCGCTGATGTTGTTCACAGCAATTATTCATTTGATTCGATGAATGCAACGCCAAGAGTGGCCTTGATTGAATGGCTTATTCGAGTAGTTCGGGATTGGGCTTTAACCGTAGCGCTTTTAACGATGATTATTACAGGTATTCGGCTAATCAGAAAAGATGGATTCACCTTTAGGCCCTGCTACTACCTGCTGCTGGCTTAGGCATTGTGGGAGGATGTTTATGGGTAAGTCTATATGGATATCAGAGCTTCAACGCATTACAAAACTTGAGCAAAACTCCAGACATATCCCGCAAAAGAATTGAAACTACCATAAACTCGAAGGAACTCTCTCCTGACAAAAAATCAAAAACGAGCAAATTTTACGCTTACATGAGATTCCGCGAGGACGGCGTCCTCACAAATTTCTTCACTCCTGAGGGCAAGGTCGAACTTTACACCCCGACAGAAAAGGAAAAGAAAGAGCGGGATGATCATGTAAAGACGAATGTGTTAATAAAATGGATGACTAGAAGTCTCTATTTATCGATATATTTTTGGGTAGCTGTCATTGCCGTTAGTCTATCATTGGGCTTTTTTACACCAGTCAAAAAGAAAATCACCCAACAACGGCGTAGACTCTGACGCGGCAAACCTCGCCCGGCGGGTCACCACCCAAACGTGTGCGCCAGGCATGGCGCGTGGCGCGAAGCGCCATCCGATCAACTGTGGTGGTTGATCGGTGACTTGGAGGTGCAAGTCCTCTACGGACCCTGATGGTGGGAACCGTTAGCCGAACGGCAAGGGTGTCCGGGGCGACCCGGAATCTGAAGGAAGCCGTAGGCAAAATCCTGGCCCGACGAACAGAAATCGCATACGAGGCAGTCGCATCCGGGCGAGAAGGCACATGACTTCAAAGCCCGATAACCATCCAGGAGGGTGCGGCTGTAGATGCGGCGGGTATATGGGATGAAGGTCACGCGCATTACCCGGGGAGATCTGTCAATCTGCCTGTGCTAACCGGTGCAGAGGAGCTGAAGGCGCCATGTTGGCAGAAGTCAGCAGAGGCCATACGAGTCGGATTAACCAGCCGATAAAGGGCGGAACATGAAGACGGACAGGAGCCTTGAATTTCGATGACGACAGGAGCAGCAGAAGGCCGGGTTGAGATACCCGGTGCCAACCCGGAAGGTAGCGGTCGGAAACCGCAAGAGTATGGGATAGGTGCGGCAAACGTCACGGGAAGGAAAGCACTCACTGGCCGGAGGCGGCAACGGGACTGATGGAGAAGATCGTCAGTCGCGGCAACATGATGTCGGCGTATTCACGAGTGGTCAGCAACAAGGGAGCAGCCGGCGTGGATAACATGCC
>CAWAFF010000036.1:0-43243 GCA_963780945.1 uncultured delta proteobacterium
GTTCCCCTTTTCCCTTTACGGGACATAGTCGCCTTCCCTTACATGGTTTTCCCCCTTTTTATCAATAATGAAGAGATCGCGATCTTTGAAGAAGCAGTCCTCTTCAACAACATGATCTCCCTGTTCAAGCTGAGGAGTGAACCTTCCGACCGGCTGCTCTCCTCGCTCCACGAGATCGGCACCATCTGCAAGGTGAACCAGCTTACCAAAATGGCGGAAGGTGGTGCAAAGATAGTCCTGGAGGGGCTGGCCCGCATCAGGCTCGTGGACATGCCCCAGGAGAACCCGATCCCCCTGGTGCGGGTGGAGCAGGTGCGTGAGTTTGCCGAAAAGTCGGTCGTTTCCGGAAGCGCTGGTTTCCAGCCTCAATGCCCTGCTGAAGATTGCCCTTTCCTATGGCCGGCCCCTGCCCGATGATGTCATGAAGATGATCGACTACATCGATAATCCTGGCCGTCTCTCGGATCTGGTTGCCCTTTATGTGAATCTGCCTGTGGATGAGCTGCAAAAACTGCTGGAAACGCTGGACCCCATTGAGCGGTTGAAAAAGGTTTACATGAGCCTGACGGCAGAGGTGCAGCGCCTGCAGATCAAAGGGGAAGTACAGGCGGAGGTGACGAAGAAGGTTGGCAAGACCCAGAAGGAATACCTGCTCCGGGAACAAATGAAACAGATCCAGGAAGAGCTGGGGGAGGAAGATGACCGGCAGACAGAGCTCAAGGATCTTCGAAAAAAACTCCTGGCCGCCGGCATGCCCGAAGAGGTGAGAAAGATCGCCGAAAAGGAATTGAAGCGGCTGGACAAGATCAATCCCGCCTCTCCCGAATACAGCGTTTCCCGCACCTATCTGGATTACTTGATCAGCATGCCGTGGCAGAGCGCTACCACTGACAATCGTGACATCAACCTGGCCGAGGCGGTCCTCAACGAGGATCACTTCGACCTGAAGAAGGTCAAGGAGCGGATTCTCGAATACCTGGCGGTCCGCACCCTGAAAGACAAGATGAAGGGGCCGATTCTCTGTTTCGTCGGCCCGCCGGGGGTTGGAAAGACCAGCCTTGGTCGCTCCATAGCCCGCGCCCTGGGACGCAAGTTCATCCGCGTGTCACTGGGGGGCATGCGCGATGAGGCGGAAATCCGCGGTCACCGGCGAACCTACATCGGTGCCCTGCCAGGTCGCATCATCCAGGAAATCTTCCGCGCCGGTCACAATAACCCGGTCTTCATGCTCGACGAGGTGGACAAGATCGGCATCGATTTCCGCGGCGACCCGGCCAGCGCCCTTTTGGAGGTTCTGGACCCGGAGCAGAATTTTTCCTTCACCGACCACTACCTGGATGTTCCTTTCGATCTCACCAATGTCATGTTCATCACCACCGCCAATATACTTGATCCGGTTCCGCCGGCACTGAAAGACCGCATGGAGGTAATCACCCTCTCCGGCTATACGGACGAGGAAAAGGAAAAGATCGCCATCACCTATCTCATTCCCCGCGAGATGGAAGAGAACGGCTTGGATGTATCAGCCCGAGTTTCAGCGAAGATGCGATCTACAAGATCATCCGCGATCACACCAGAGAAGCGGGAGTGCGCAACCTGCAGCGGAACATCGGCAGCATCTGCCGTAAAGTAGCCAAGGAAATCACCCAGAGCAAACCGCCGCGAGGGCTGATCACGCCGGAACTGGTAGAGGAATTCCTCGGCCCCACAAATTTTTCGACGAGGTACCGCAGAAAATGACAGAGTCGGCGTCGTAACCGGCCTCGCCTGGACCGAAACCGGCGGCGACATCATCTTCGTCGAAGCTACCCGGATGAAGGGCAAGGGAGAGCTGATCCTCACCGGTTCCCTTGGCGACATCATGAAAGAATCGGCGCGGGCAGCGCTTTCCTTCGTTGAAGCCAATTGCGAGGAGCTGAAGATAGACCCTAAGGAATTCATGGAGATGAACATCCATATCCATGTGCCGGCAGGGAGCATTCCCAAGGATGGACCGTCCGCAGGGATAACCATGACCACGGCCATAGTTTCCCTGCTGTCAGGATGTCAGGCCAAGCGGGACGTGGCCATGACCGGGGAAATCAGCCTGACCGGCAGAGTCCTGGCCATCGGCGGACTAAAGGAGAAGGTGCTGGCTGCGCGCCGGGCCGGGGTCAAAAAGGTGATTGTACCGGAAAGAAATCGAAAGGATCTTGATGATATCCCCCAGAACGTCCGCGAGGAGCTGAGCTTCATTTATATTGATGACGTACGCGAAGCCTTTGCCTAGCACTTTAAACATAGATAACCATGTAAGGCTAGTCTGACACGCCGAAGCATGAGCTTCTCCCTTTCCCGTTGCCATCTTTCTGCGCATCAAGGAAACATGCCCCTTCACAGAATGATCAGCAGTTAAAAATATTCGTCCTGGACATCCAGGAATTTACCTCCTTTCTCTCACGCGACCTTCGGCATATTCACTCCGCCCTTCTATTATCGCGACTTCGTCACCCAGTTGGACAAGATCGGCGTCGGCTCCCTCTTCATCGTCATCCTTACCGGGTTGTTCACCGGCATGGTCATGGCGCTTCAGGCACTGATCCAGCTCAAGCCCTTTGCCGCGACCAGCTATGTGGGGGGAATGGTGGCCGTCACCATGGTCAAGGAACTGGGGCCGGTCCTTTCGTCGCTGATGGTCACCGGCAGAGTCGGCTCCGCCATAACCGCCGAAATCGGGACCATGGTGGTTACCGAGCAGATCGACGCCATGCAGGTTGAAGGGACAGACATCGTCAAGCGCCTGGTCACCTCGCGCCTCAAGGCGATAATGATCGCCATGCCGCTTTTGGCCATAGTTACCGATGCAATTTCCCTGGTCGGCGGCTACATCATGTCGGCAAATTATGATATCAATATCATCATGTACTGGAAATCCATGCCCCAGTTCATGGTTTTTCAGGATCTGATAGAAGGAGTAGTCAAGCCGGCAGTTTTTGGTTTCATAATCGCCATGGTCGGCTGCCACGTTGGGCTTAACACCAACGGCGGCGCAGCTGGTGTCGGTGAATCGGCAAAACGGGCAGTGGTTATTTCGTCGGTTGCCATTTTTGTCACCGACTTTTTTCTGGCTAAAGGTCTTTATCTCCTTCAGGGGTTAAAGGCGGTGGATAATCGGCGGTCGCTGGTCGGCGGTTGATAGAAGCAGTGGAGATACGTGGCGGATGGTTGATAAAGAGGAACGCGGCATTCGCATGGAGAAAGTCTGTTATGCCGTCATGGCGGCCGAATCCTGCATGATTTCGACCTTTTCCTGCAACCGGGTGTCAACCGGACCATCCTCGGTGTCAGTGGTGTCGGCAAGACCACCATATTAAAGCTTATTCTCGGCCTTATGCCGGTGAATTCCGGCAGGATATACATTGACGGACAAGCCATCGCAGGGCTCAAGCGGAGGGACCTTATCCGGGAATAGGAAGAAAATCGCCATCGTCTTCCAGGGGGGAGCGCTTTTCGATTCCATGACAGTGGGCGAGAACGTCGGCTATCGCTTGCTGGAAGAAGGAAAACTTCCAGAAGGGGAAATTGAAAGGATTGCCCGGCAAAAACTGGGATTTGTCGGCCTGGAACAGGCCATCGACCTCTATCCGGCCGAACTTTCCGGCGGCATGAAAAAGAGGGTTGCCATTGCCAGGGCGCTGGCCGCCGATCCCGATTACATTTTTTTCGATGAGCCGACCACCGGGCTTGATCCCATTGGTGTTTACAATATCTGCAACTTGATGCTGCGCCTGCAGCAGGAAGGGAAAACGACGCTGATGGTAACCCATGACATGGATACCGCCTTCAAGGTCTCCCAGCGTTTTTCCTTTCCCAGGACGCCCGACTGATCTTCGAAGGCACCCGGCATGAGTTGGCTGCAGCATCGATTCCTGAAACCATGGAGTTTTTTGCGCCCAGCGAGAAATCCCTTTTTCACTATAATTCCAAAGGAAGAGACGGAACATGAAACGAAGTGACAACATAGCCTGGTCCCAACTGAAATCAGGCGTCTTCATTGTCTTCGCCCTGCTTTTTTTTGCCGGCGGCATCCTGCTGATGGGTGAAAAGACAAAGTTTTTCATCCCCAAGGGCAAGCTTTCAGTGATCATGAACGATGTGGCCGGGCTCAAGGTCGGTGCACCGGTCTGGCTGGCCGGGGTCGATGTGGGCATTGTCACCGCTATTCACTTCGAAAAGCCGCACCGGACCAATGAAGTGGAGATCATCCTCCAGATCGAGCGAGGCGCACTGAAGAAGATCAGCAAGGATTCGGTCATTTCCGTTAAGACCCGCGGCCTGATGGGCGAAAAGTATGTGGACATCACTCCCAGTCGATACCTCGTCCAGGTGCCGGAAACCCGCCTCTACGGCACCTCCATAACCAAGCTGGATGATGTCATGCAAAAGGCGGGCAACGCTTTCGAGAAGCTGGATCAGTCCCTGGACAAGATGAACAAGGGCGAAGGCACCCTGGGACGGTTTGCCTCCGACACCAAGCTTTATGACAATCTGGTCAGCCTCACCGCCGAATTGAACGGTTTTGCCAAAACAGCCAACAGTGGTAAAGGAACCTTGGGCAAGCTCAACAAAAGCCGGGAGCCCTATGACCGGTTAATGGCCATCCTCAATAAAGCCGATGCCACACTCAAAGACATCCAGACAGCGGAAGGGACAGTGAGCAAGCTCCTTCACGACCGTCAACTCTATGACAAGATGGTGGCCCTTGCCGACCAGAGCAAGGAAGCAGCTGATGATGTGCGGGAATTGAAAAAGAGGCTTACCTCACCCGATGGCACCTTCGGCAAGCTTTTGGGAGACAGGGAACTTTATGACAAGGGTATAGCACTTCTTGAGCGTGCCGACTCATCGGTTAAAGCCTTTGAAGAGGTTGCCAACCGGCTAAACGAGGGGGAAGGGAGCGCCGGAAAGCTGATCAATGATCGGGTCCTGTATGACAAGATGAACAAGATGATCGACGACATGAACCTGCTCGTCAATGACCTGAAGGAAAACCCCCGCCGTTACCTTAACTTCTCTGTATTTTAGCAACCCCCAAAAATGGCTGCAAAGAATCAGGGGCCTGGTGTGAACCACCGGCCCCTTTTTTTCGTTCAAAGGGGTTGCTTAATGGATGGAACGCGCGTGGATGGTTGGGACTCAGCATCGTCGGCAAGATCCTCCTCGAACACACCCCTCAAGTGACAGTTCCCTGAAGCCAGATTATCGCGTGATGGCCCGGAAAATGCATGCCGGCATCAAGGCAAAGAAGGTACGCCTTGCTCGAAAACAAGTACGACCGAGGACCCGGATGCGAGAAAACTGCACGTTCCAGGACGTACCGGGAGTGCAGGGCAACCGGCATTCCTGCCGCGGAAAAGCCAAGCGAAGGGCGACATATTGATGGTTGACCATATCCATGGGAGCTATCAGAAAGGAGACGCAGCATTGAAAAAGGATCGTGTTGAGACGGAAACAGCAATGAAGGATACGCGCACCATCCACATTATCCTGCTGGTTTCGCTAATGACGGTTCTGATTCTGCCACTCTATATAATATATTTCCTTACACCGGCTTTTACCGATTTTCTCCTCTTCGACACCGAACAAAGGTTAATCCAGGTAGCAGAGCGGATGGCAGATTCCATGAAGGGAGAAGGCGCCTTCTCGAAACGGTCTATTACTCCGCACTTCGTCAAAAAATTGGAGAATATGCGTAACGCCATTGCGCTGCAAAAGGTCAAGGTATTTACAGTGGACGGCACCATCGTCTACTCCACTGATCCGAAAGATATCGGGGTAAAAACCCAAAAAAGTTTTTTTCCTGAGATAGTTGCAACAGGACATCCCCGCTCTTATATCGCAAACAAAGAGATTTCGGGTGGGAGTCGGCTGAAAAACATGCATCAGATAATTGAAACGTATGTGCCCATTTTTAACGGAAACACTTTTGATGTGGTTGGTGTGGTTGAGATATATTATGACATTACCACAACGAACAAAGCACTGGATCAATTGACGCGACGGGCTTATTTCGTGCTGCTCGGCATTGTTCTGGTGCTGCTTTGTGCCTTGCTGCTAAGCATATCAAAGGCACTGGCAAACATGAGTAAAAGAGAATTTGCAGAACTGGAAATTCGCCGCCAAAAGATTTTGCTGGAGCAGCGTAATTCTGAATTGGCAAAAATGCATGAGGAGGCTCAAGCGCTCTCTCTGCAGGACCATTTAACTGGATTGGGAAACCGTCGCCTGCTGGAAATTCATTTAAACCGCGTTTTTGCCATGGCCCATCGTTATGGTAATGATCTCACCCTGATCATGCTGGATGTAGACCATTTCAAGGCCTACAACGACAAAAACGGCCACCAGGCCGGAGATCAGGCGCTTGTCAACCTGGCGGCTGTCATCAGTATGCAGTTACGTGAAACTGACCTTGCATTCCGCTATGGAGGCGAGGAGTTCCTGCTGCTGCTGCCGGAAATTGACATCAAAACAGGTCTGCATGTGGCCGAAAAGCTGCGCCGGACCATTGCTGATGACACCGATGTGACGATCAGCATAGGTGTCACCGCCTACCGAATCGGTGCAACCATGGATGTTTTGATCAAGGAGGCCGATGATGCGCTCTATAAAGCCAAACTGCAGGGGCGCAACAGGGTTGTTAGTGCAGAGGCCCAGAATCAAGGGGGTGACTTCACCCCAGGAATTCTCTCCTGTGCCTCTCGCCAGGTAGTAAAGCAAGGCGAGGCATAATCAAGCGCAGCAGCATACGAAATAAAGCCCCGCTGCTGTGTATACCCCTTCATCCCACTTTCCCCCAGGCGTAAAACGATTGCAGGGTGGCAACTGTCATTACCCCCCCTTTTTGTTATCGGCAGTTAGCTGTGTGGTAGGAGGATCAGCCCTTGATCGAGAGTAGCGGGCTTCATCACCTGCTTCGAAATTGCCCCCGGTAGCCCCAAATTTATATTGACAGCTCTGACCTTTTACCATATAACTGAAAACAGTTTTCAATATCAATCTAATGAGCTGAGAAATTTTCGCCCAACTCCTCTGCTTGGATAGTAAATGTTTAACTAACCAAAGACATTGAAAATGAATTTCATTTTAAAAACGAGGTCAGGCATGTGTCATAGCTTAACCAGCAGCATGGAAACTCCTGAGCCTGGCGCCTTTAAATCAAATGGAGGCGAAGGCTGGGTTCAGTGGTTATTGGGAGGATCTGAGGGGGACCTGGAAATGGCGAAGGGAACTGCCGAATCATGTACCATGTGCGAAGGCGCCTCTCTTTGTGGGTTTTTTACAGCAGTTGAAACCACTTTTATTGTCTCCTCGCAATGAAAACGAAATTCATAATTAATTAGGTGACAGCATGTGTATTGCGTTGATCGGAGGAATGGACAGGCTGGAGAAGCATTATTTGGAGGCAGCGGAGATAGCGGGCGTTGACCTGCGAATCTTTACCAAGTCCGAAGCCAATCTTTGTTCAAAGATCAAGAACGTTGATGCCATGGTTATCTTTACCAACAAGGTGTCCCACCGGTTTAAGACGGAAGCGATGAAGGTGGCCAGGGCAAAGGGAATCTCTGTCTTCATGCATCACTCCTGCGGGGTCTGTTCACTGAGGGACTGTCTAAATTGTCTTCTGATAAAAAACAACGATAGAGGGATCAAAAATGCGTAAAAGATTGGTTGGTTTTTCTCTGGCACTTTCACTGATGGCACCACAGTTCGCACTTGCCCTGCATCCTGAACTGGTGTTTCCGGAAAAGGTTGAGGTAAAGCACAAGGCTTGCCAGGAGATCATACGGCTGGGGAACAAGTATAAGGCCGAGGGACTTTTTACCAAGGAATTCGAAGAAGGCAATGCCAGCTGCAGCAGAATTGACGTGGCTGCGGCAGTGCAGCTCCTGACTGAGAAGATGGCGGAGACAGCGGTGAAAGAAGGTGCAGGGGCGGTTGACAGGGATGACCTGGTGCTTGTCAGTGACCTGAAGGAAGAGCTTCGTGCGGAGATGCTCCTGGTAGGGACCCGTACCTTTCAGTCACGCTACGAAGAGCTGGGGACAAGATTTACGACTCTTGCCAAAAATATTTCCTTGAGCGGCGGCCTGGTGGGAGTCGTCCAGGGATCGATCGGTAATCAGCCGAAGGATCATGGCGATGTAGTTGGCCGTGGCGACCTGGTCTTCAATTTCAAGGTTGGCGCGAACACCATTGCGGTGATTGACGTGGAAGCGACCGGTGGGGACGGGATTGACGCCCATATCGCCAACTTCTCCGCCCTGAATGGGGTGGCTGGCTCCACCGGTGACACCGTCAGGTTCCGGGAGGCATGGGTAGAGCATTCGGCTCTCAACGATCAGCTGGTACTGACTGCCGGCAAGATTGATCTCACCAACTATTTCGACTCAAATGCAGTGGCCAATGATGAGAACGGCCAGTTCCTGGCCGGTGCCTTCGTACATTCCGCGGTGCTGGGAGCCCCGGCGAACGGGCCGGGAATCAGGCTCGATGCCAAACTGGCCGAACCGCTAACCTTTGGAATCGGTTACGGAAGCGGTGACGCCGGCAGTGAGGACAGCGCCGACAGCGCTGATATCTTCGATCACGGCTTCGGCATCGCCGAATTAGGCTATAAACTCAAAATTGGGGTGTTGGAAGGTAATTACCGGATCTACGGCACCTTGGACGGCGCCATCCCCGACGCGGAAGCCAAACTGGTGCAGAAAAACGCCTTCGGCTTCGGGATCAGCCTGGACCAGCAGATCTGCGAGAAATTGACACTGTTCGCCCGCTATGCCCAGCGTGATAAGGATGTCTACGCGACCAGATTGGCATGGAGCACCGGCGGGCAGTATGCCGGCCTCATTCCTGACCGCAAGGAGGACGTCCTCGGCTTCGCCTACGGCCAGGTCCAAGCGATCGGTGCTGTGGCGGACTCGCAGGAAAAGCTGGCAGAAGTATATTACAAATACAAGGTAAATGATCAGATTGAGATCACACCGGTCGTACAGTACCTGATCAATCCAGCGGGAATTCGTAGTGCGGACAATGTGGTGGCGCTGGCCCTTCGGTCGCAGATCAGCTTCTAGAAGAAACTTTTCAGAGCCACAGCGTTAAGGTTACCGCACCAGCTTGGACAGCTTTTTGAAGGCATCCGTCCCAGCCACTCGCAAAAGCTGAAACAATACCGCCTCCGTCGAGGTAATGACAGCTCCTGCGGCGGCGGCCATATCCACACCCACCTGCCAGTTTTCTTTCCTGCGGCTCATTACCGCATCCTTCACCAGGTGAACATGGTAGCCCTCATCCAGTAGTTCCAGAACCGTCTGCAATACGCAGACATGGGTCTCCATGCCGGTAATGACGATCTGCTTGCGCCCCAGGTTTTTAATGGCAGCGGTAAAGTTATGATCGCCACAGCAGCTGAAGGTCATCTTTTCCAATGCCGGTGCGGCCAGTTTCCCTTTCAGTTCCGGCAAAGTCTCACCCAGGCCTTTCACATACTGTTCCGTGGCAAGAACCGGCATATTCAGCTCGGCAGCAGCTTCCTGCAGAATGGTGACATTGCCGCACAACCTTGCCAGCACTTTGTCGTCCATTGCCCTGCACAGCTTTTCCTGCACATCGATCACAAGCAGAATAGAATTACCGCTGTCGAGAAAAAACTTGTCTTTTACTCCCATGCCTGACCCCTTTTATATCTTTCGTTTCAAGATAATGCCCAGTCCCAAGTCTTCGTGCCCTAATCCTTTTTCACTTCTATCCCCAGCTCGGTGATCTTCTTCCGCAGGGTATTCCTGTTGATGCCGAGAATTTCAGCCGCCCGTACCTGGTTGCCCCGGGTCTTTTCCAGTACAAAACGGATCAGTGGCCTTTCCACCTGCTCCAGCACCATGACATAGACGTCGCCACTCTCCATTTTTTCCATGTTGGTGAAGGAGCCACGCAGTTTGATGTCCACGATTCCTTCCAGTGAGAGCTCCTCGCTCTGCAGCAACTCTCCCCCTTTTGAACCCGCAGCCCGGGAAAGTCAGCAGCGGTCAGCAGCGGATCAGAAGAAAGAATAACGGCCCGCTTGATGGTATTTTCCAGTTCGCGAACATTGCCTGGCCAGCTATAGGAAGTGAGCAACCGGACTGCGTCAGGAGCGCACTGCTTTACCGGCACTTCCAGCTCGGCACACACTTTTGACAGGAAATAGTCCACCAGGAGGGGAATATCTTCATTCCGCTCACGAAGGGGTACCAGATGCAGGGGAATGACATTGAGCCGGTAAAAAAGATCTTCCCGGAACTGCTTGCGCCGCACCATATCTTCCAAGTCCTGATTGGTCGCCGCCACCACCCGCACATCAACCGGAATTACCTGACTGCCGCCGGTCCTTGTCACCTCTTTTTCCTGGAGAACACGCAGGATCTTCGACTGGAGATCAAAAGGCATGTCCCCGATTTCATCGAGAAAGATAGTGCCATGATTGGCCTGTTCGAATTTGCCGAGCTTGCGTTCAGTGGCACCGGTAAAAGCCCCTTTCTCAAAACCGAACAGTTCGCTCTCCAGCAGTTCCTTGGGAATAGCAGCGCAGTTAAGGGCAACAAAGGGTTTGCCGAGGCGCTTGGAATTGAAGTGAATCGCACGGGCAATTAGCTCCTTGCCGGTGCCTGATTCTCCCTGGACGAGGACAGTAACGTCGCTGGGCGCCACCTTGCCGATGGTCTTGTAAATCTCACGCATGGCCGGTGAATTGCCGATAATGGTCTTTTCCACCTGGTAACGGTCCTTCAACTCCTCCTTGAGCAGGCTGACCTGGGTGGTCATCTCTCTGGCCCTGTTCACCTTTTCCAAGATGGCGTCAATGACGTCCAGGTCGAATGGCTTGGTCAGGTAGTCATAGGCTCCGCGCTTCATGGCCTCGACGGCGTTTTTCATGCTCGCCTCGGCAGTCATTATCACAATCAGCAGGTCACTCTTCAGCTCCCGCACCCGATCAAGCAGCTCCAGGCCGGAAAGGCCAGGCATCTTGATGTCGAGGATGGCCAGATCATAGCTGTGCGTCTTGATTAGCCGGAGGGCTTCATCACCGTCCTTGGCCAGATCCACATTCAGACCCTTTTTTCTCAGGGCTTTGGATAGAACCCAGCGCATGCTTTCTTCATCATCGGCGACCAGAATGTTGCTCATTGACATATGAAACCCCTGTTTTGTCTTCTGAAGTTCTAAGTTCGACGCTCGAGGTTGGTTGGGGATTTTTCAACGTCGAACATGGAACGTAGAACATGGAACTGTATTTACTGTATAAGCGGCAGCATGATTGTGAAGGTCGTGCCTTTGCCCGGTTCTGAATCTACCCTGATCATACCTCGATGTTCGGCGACGATCTTTTGACAGATGGCCAGACCGAGACCGGTGCCCTTGGCCTTGGTGGTGTAAAAGGGGGTAAAAAGGTGGTCCAGCTCTTCCTTGCCAATGCCCTGCCCATTGTCGCTCACTTCGATGGCTACCAGACGGGAACGACTTTCCCCCTTCGGCATCATGCTGTAGTCGGCGAGAATACCGCTTTTCACCTTGATCAGCCCAGCCTCCCCCACCGCCTCAACGGCATTCTTGATCAGGTTGAGGAACAGTTGGGTCAAAAGCGACTCATCGGCAAGTATCGGTGGTATGCTGGGGTCGAACTGCTGCTGAAAGCTGATCATGCGATCAGCAACGGCCCGTTTCTGTAACAACAGGATATCCCCGAGGACCTTGTGCAGATTCACCCTGTCCAATTCTAGTTTTCGGGGCGAAGCCAGCTCCAGAAGCTCTTCCACAATATGGTTGACCCGCTGCACTTCCTTGAGCATCACCCTGGTACAATCACGCAGCTCGGGATTATCCGGCAGTTCCATCTCCAGGAGCTGAGCAGCGCCCTTGATGCCGCCAAGCGGGTTTTTTATTTCGTGGGCGAGTCCGGCTGCCAGTGCTCCCAGTGAAGAGAGGCGGTCTGCCTGGCGTACAGCCTCTTCCAGCTCACGAATATTGGTCAAATCCCTCAGGGTAAGAATGGTCCCAATCCGGTCACCATCTGCCTTTATGAGGGGTGAGGTAGTGGCGCTGACCGGAGTCAGCCGCCCCGTCTTTTTGAGGATGATGTTTTCGTGGTCTGAGACCGTCATGCCGGTCTGGGTGGTCTTCTGCACCATTTCCAGCAGAATTTCTTCGCCGTGGAACAGGTTGGAAAAATGAATTTTGCTGGCCTGGCGCCGGGAGATTCCGATCAGTTCTTCGGCTGCAGGATTCAAAAGCGTCACTAGTCCCTGGATATCAAGAACGACCACACCATCGCCAACGCTGTCGATGACGTTGGCATAATATTCCTCAAGCTGTTCAATGGACATGATCAGGGCCCGCAAAGAAATCCTGTAGGGCGGCAATCAGGGTTTCCTTGTCTTCGATCCGGTTGATCCTGCCCCGGAAATGAGCTGCTCCCGGTATCCCCTTGGCATACCAGGCCAGATGCTTGCGCATTTCCCTGACCGCCGTATGGGCACCGCATGTTTCCATGAAAAGCTCCATATGCCGCAGGGCGACCACCAGCTTTTCAGCTGTGGACGGAGGTAGCGGCACAGTTCCCGCCAGCAGAGCCAACGCTTCCCTGAAGAGCCAGGGGTTACCCAAACCGCCGCGGGCGATCATCACCCCGTCGCATCCGGTCTGCTCGATCATGGCCACCACATCGGCAGCGGTAAAGATATCGCCGCTACCAATCACCGGAATGGTCAGCACACCCTTTAATTCGGCAATCTTAGACCAGTCGGCATGCCCTTCAAACATCTGGGCCCGGCTGCGAGGATGGAGGGTCACAGCATCCGCGCCTTCGGCCTCGGCAATCCGGCCGATCTCCAGAAAGCTATGCTCGTCAGCGGCCCAACCGGTGCGAATCTTGATGGTCAGGGGCAGCGAACTGGCCTTGCGCACCGCCTTGACAATTGCCGCCACCTTTGCAGGTTCACGCAACAGGGCGCTGCCGGCACCGCTGCCCACCACTTTGCGCACTGGACACCCCATATTAATGTCGATCAACTCGCCAAATGGCTCCACCAGCCGCGCACCTTCCGCCAGAAGCACCGGATCATCGCCGAAAATCTGGATGCCCATGGGCAGGTCGCCAGGTGCCCTGCGCAGCAGGTCGAAGGATTTCTTTCCTTCCCGGACCAGCCCGTTGACACTGACCATCTCGGTAAAAGTGAGAGCTGCGCCGCATTCCCTGGCAATTATGCGCATGGGAAGATTGGTTAAACCAGCCATGGGAGCGAGAATAAGGTTATTTTCAAGTTGCAGCGAGCCGATGGAAAGCAAAGTTTTCAATGATGAACCAAGATCTAACAAAGGAGAGTTGCCTAATTTTTGGGCATTTTAGCACAGGAAGCGGAAAAGGCAAGGTAATTTTGGGCCGGCAACAGTAATGAAAAACGTCCCGTTATCTAATGTCCCTTTACCCTGAGCAGCTCCAGGTTCTGCCTTGCCAGCTGATTCTGTGGATCGATCTGGAGCGCCTTCCGGAAATAGATAGCTGACTCTTCATACTGCGCCGTGAGGGCCAACAGACTCCCTAGATTTACATTAGCTCTGACGTCAGCCGGCTCAATGGATACCAGTTGTTTCAATGAGACAATTGCCCGGTCATAATTCCTCTGCTGGGCCAGGACGTTAGCCATGAGCCATAAAGCATCAACGTTCCTTGGATTTAACTCAAATGCCACGATAAAATGAGGAAGCGCCTCTTCTGGTCGGTTCATCTTATCAAGCACAATCCCAAGCTGCACATGGGTCTTATCCACCTTTTCGTTGAGGGATAATGATCGGGAATAACATTTGTGGGCATCGTTCAGCTGCCCCAGCTTAAGATAGGCATTGCCCAGGTTGAAATGTGCCTGCTCCAAAGACGGATTGATCTTGATCGCTTCCTTCAGGTTGGATATCCCTCCTACCAGGTTGCCACCGGCGATGTATCCGGTACCCAGATTGACATGGGCAATGGCGTTTCGCTCAGTTACCTTTGTGGCATGATCAAACAAGGTGATAGAATCCCGCCACAAGCCAGTCTGGGCATAAGTACAAACCATCAGGGCAGCGACGCCCCCCCCGGTCACAAGCAGCAGCAACCGTTTATCTTTCAGCTTTTCCCAAAGCCCACAGCCTTCCCATGCCAGAATCATGAATAGCCCGATGTATGGCAGATACGCATATCGGTCAGCCATTGCTGGCCACAAACCGCCTCTGACCAAACCGATTAACGGAAACAAGGCCATCAGGTACCAAATCCAACCGACTGTCAACCAGGGACGTTTCCCTGCCAGACGTACTGACGCCAGAGATATAAGAATCAGCAATAAGGCAGCACCGACAACTTTCCACAGCGGGAACGTCTGCAAAGGGTAGTAAAAAGCAAGTCCGGAGGGCCAGAACATTTTGCAGATATAGCCGACATAAGAGACGAAAGCATTATCTATCCTGTCAGTCATTGGCACTACAACTTTCATTAGGGTGGCATTTGAGCGGATGGAGATCATGACCGAAAGTACGGAAAGTACCAGCAACGGAACCTTTTCCAGAGCCAGGGTAAAAAGAGAACAGCCGCCGAAAATGGAAAAATTGGGCCTGCCCGGGCCGGCTGAAATGAGGGCAGAGAGTTGCATCCGTGCCATTGGCCAGAAATCTAGCAAAAGCAGCAAAAAGGGCAGAGACACCAGCAGCGGTTTTGCCATCAACCCCACAGTCATCGTCACCAACACAAGCAGGTATCTTTTGAGCGATGGATTCTGGACATAATGCCGGTAAGCCCAGATAGTCAGCATAAAGAAGAAAACGCTGAGGACATTTTTTCGCTCGGCTGCCCATGCGACCGACTCCACATTAACAGGATGAATGGCAAAGAGGATTGCGACCCAGGTACTTGGCCAGAATCTTTTAGTCATCAGGTTGAGGAGATGAAAAAGCAGAATGGCGTTGCCCATGTGCAGAAGCAGATTTACCAAGTGATAGCCGCGTGGGTCCAGTCCGAATAACTCGTAGTCCAGCATCAGGGAAAGCCAGGTCACCGGGTGCCAGAAGCTGATCTTGCTGGAGAAGGTAAAGGCCCAGCGAGTGCTTTCCCAGGTCAAACCTTGCTGGACAAAGGGGTTGTCGAATATGTACTCCCCATCATCAAAATTAATGAAGCCGTTACTCCACAGAGGCAAATAGGCGACGACTGTGGAAAGGATGATAACAGCAATGACAATGCAGTAGCCAAGTCTGTAGTTTTTATTCAGGGCAAAGTCCAATCTGGTCTCCTTAAAGCAGCGAGCTCAAAGCTCGTTCAATTGTTATCAGCCCTTCCAATGCCCCACAGGCAAGGGAAAGATGAGGTATGGAAATGTGCGGCTCTCGCGGGTTGATGCGAATGACGGTTGTCTGGTCCCTGCAACCAAGGCGCTCGCCGAGACTGCGGATGGTGGGAATGGCCGTGCCTGCACCCATCTCGATAACCACCAGCGGCATTGGCAAGGTATCCATGAATGCCTCGAATCGCCTCTCCTGCTGATCGGTACGGGCACTGACCCAGCTGCAATCACCAAACATGAGAATATTGGGACGCGCCACTGCCCTGCAGCGGATGCAGCGTGGGATGGCCCTCGCTCGCATGGTATTGGTGTCAACAGGAATGGACCCGGTGTTGTCCCAGATATTGAGGGAACAGGGGATCGTGCACTGGAGATGGTGGATGGAGCCATGGACTTCCAGTATCCGGCCTTCAGCAAAACCTGCCTTCTGGAATTGGCCGTCCACATTGGAGGTAATGACAAAATGATCGAGCCTGAAGCGTTCAATCCAGGAGCGGAGCAGGGCAAAGCCGGCATGGGGAACGGTACTCCGGTAGAGGTTGGTGCGATGCCCGTAAAAGCCCCAGCCAAAACCAGGGTCACGTTGAAAGTGGTCAGGATTGGCGGCCTCAACGAAACTGATGCCAAGGTGCTCATACATTGGGTATGACCGCCAGAAACCCTTATCGCCGCGGAAATCTGGTAAGCCGGAGTCAACCCCCATTCCAGCGCCGGCAGTAATGACCAGCGCCCCTGCACCCATTATGGCTTCAGCAGCCTTGCAACATGTCTCATCAAATTCCACAGACATCTCCCTGAAAATTGATCCTTATCCGGCCACGGCATCAACCGCCGGCCATCAAGAGACTTTAACCCTCACCAACACAGGTTTGAGCAGCCTTACCACCTCACGTGGGTCCAGTGCAACCAGAAAACCCCTTTTGCCGCCATTAATATAGATCTGGGGCAGCTCAAGGATGCTTTCCTCCATATAAACTGGCACTACTCGCCGAGTACCGAAAGGAGAGGTTCCCCCCACCTGATATCCCGAATGCTTGTTGGCCACGTCCGGGTTACAGGGTGTTACAGTCTTCACCCCAATTATCCGCGCCAACTCTTTGGTGGAAACCTGGCAGTCGCCATGCATGAGCACTAACAGGGGATGCTTCCCCTCATCCTCCATGACCAGAGTTTTCACTACGCTGTGTTCAGCAACCCCCAGTTCCCGGGCGGACACAGCCGTGCCTCCCTTTTCCTCATAAGCGTAAAGATGGGGAGTAAAGGCTACTTTTTCGGCACGAAGCATACGCACGGCCGGGGTAACCGCTATCTTATCCTTTGACATAATATTTCCGTGTTTGAGCCGATGTGTATTGAATTTTTCCAGATGTGCTTTTACTGTTTGCTTAGCTGAGCAGATGATTTACTATTACAGTCAAAGTAATCCCGTTATTAAAATCAGCGAGAAAGGGTAGGCAATGAACCAGCCCCAGACAAAAGAAGGCAGTAGCAGACTTCTCATCATGGATGACGATGAGTTGATTCTTTTCATTGCTGAGGAGACCCTGAAGAAAATGGGGCATGATGTAGTCTGTGTCGCCGATGGAGCTGCGGCAGTGGGAGCATTTGGCCGCGCCCAGCAGGAGGGAACACACTTCAGTGCCATTTTTCTCGATCTCAACATCCAGGGAGGAATGGGGGGCAAAGAAACCATGAAGCGCTTGCTGGAACTGGATCCGCAGGCCAAGGGCTTTGCCATGAGCGGCGATCCCACTGACCCGGTGATACAGAACTTTGCCACCTATGGTTTTTATGGCGCCATCGACAAGCGCCTTCTTTACCTCAAAGAACAGATGGACTCACTGCTGGAATCCCTGCCCCAGACAAATAATAGTACTCCCTGTTAAAAACTTAAACGCGAGGACCTTATATTGTCGGGAATATATGAGCATGTTGTTTTCCAGCCTTTGCCAGAGACAAATACCGGCGCCAGCTTTACTGCAATGAAGCCGATGATATTCATGCCGGCAGGCAGGTCAGTGGCTATTTTAACAATTTTGAAACCGACGAAATCACCTGCTGCGGGATAGACAGTTGATTCCTTTAGAGTAGAGGCCCACATCTCATAGCCGTTATTTTTATCCGCTATTATAAGCCGAAAGTCACGTCCACCCTCCCGATCAACACCACCGACCTCTTCTACCATGGCTGGAATCACCGCTTCCAGCAGCAGCTTGTTCGGCAAATTCCTGCATGCATATTCGAAAGCTTCCCTGTTGCTGTCAAAGGTCAGCATCTTTTCATTTTTTTTCAGCCAGCCGAACATGGTCAACTCCCCAAGGGGCAATTTCGCCCGCCTGATGCTGTTTGTTTTTCACCTGTCTTTTTAATTGCAACCTAATGGAGAAAATCTCTGCCTTGACTTTTTGGGCAGCGAACGTTATATCCTCATCACGAAAAGGAGAGATTACATGCAGATAAGTTATAATACATCAGGTACCTGTGCATCAAGAATTGATATTGAGATCGAAAATGGCATCATCCAGACAGCCGCTTTTATCGATGGCTGCGCCGGCAACACACAGGCTGTGGGAGCGCTGGTGCAGGGCATGGCGGTTAAAGAAGCAATCCGGAGGCTGCGGGGAATAACCTGCCAAGGGGACACATCCTGTCCTGATCAACTGGCCCGGGCACTTGAACAAACATTGTCAGCCAATAACCCTTAACTACTGTCGTGGCTAACCCTGCTCCTGATTCAAGGATGTATCTCCTCCGGTCGCCGCGGCTGATCCCCCTCCAGTTTTAAAGCGATGCGCCGACAAAAACAATCGACCACGGCCGGGTCGAAATGTGTCCCGGCGCTTCTCTGCAGCTCCTGCAATGCTTCTCCCAGTGTAAAAGCACTCTTGTAAGGACGGACGGAAATCATGGCGTCGAAGGCATCAGCTACCGCTATTACCCGCGCCTCAATGGGTATGTCCTCTCCTTTTAGTCGATCTGGATAGCCAGTACCATTATATTTCTCGTGGTGGTGCAGTATTCCGGGCAGCACCCCTTTCAACTGCTCGATTGGGGCAAGGATGGCAACTCCTTTTTCCGGATGGAGGCGCATGGGCGGAAAGTCGTCTTCGGCTATTTTTTCAGGTTTTTCCAGAAGAGCCTCAATGATGCCGATCTTGCCGATATCATGGAGCAGACCGCCGATCCTGATGCGCTCCACGGTTTCATCGTCCAGCCCAAGCCCGCTGGCAAGATCGCCGGCAAGGCGCATTACCCTTTCGGAGTGCCCTTTGGTCCATGCCGATTTGGCATCGATGGCATTGGCCAGGCTGGCAACCGTACCAATAAAAAGATTTTCCAGATCTTCATAAAGCTTCGCATTCGTCAAAGCCACGGCTATCTGCCCGGCTATCTTTTCCACGGCAAAGACATCATCCTGGAGAAAGCGGTCGGCGTCCATGTCACCGAGCAGTAAAACACCGATCAGCTTTTCTTTGCTGATCATGGGGATGGCCAGAAGTGACTGCATCCCGCTCTGGCATAGTAGCCGATCCAGATGGGCAAGCCGTTTCCTGGCCCTCAGGGAATTGACATAACAGCTTTCACCTTTAGTAAAGGCTTTATAGGCACAGCTTCCAATCATATCCGGCTGTGAACCGGCCTCGATCTCAGCGGGAAGTCCAACAGAAACACCATGTGAGGCCATAACGGACAGGGCGCCCTTTTCCTCGCCAAGCAGTACCACCAGCTCGCAATGAATGATGCGTTCGATATTCTGAATGGCAGTGGCCAGAATCTTTTCCCTGCTCAATGAGGAGGAAATCGCCTTGTTGATTTCGTCCAGAGCAAAGATAATATCGACCCTCTTCCCCATCTCCACTGACAAATCCAGGGATTCGTCGAAAAGTACAGAATAGTTGGCGGCCAAGGAGGCATTGGATACTATGTCCTCGACCAGGGTAATTTCTGCACCGGACAGTGGCGGAAGACTCAGGTCCCTTGCCACCAGGGCAACTCCATTTATCTGATTATTGACAATCATAGGCACCATCAGCAAATTCAGCTCTGTCAGCAGTTCATTGAGCAAAGAGCTGAAAATCAGGTTTGCCGTCTCTTCGTTTAACAACAGATGATGTCTTTCCCGCAGAAGCTTGTTTAACAGCGGGATCTTGCCCGGCAGCAGGGGAATCTCCTTTAACAACGGCAGGTAGCGGGACGGGAGGCTACAGGCGCGACCAGGCGTAAACTCCCGCCGCTCCCGGTCGAGAAGATAAACCACGGCCCATTTACAGTTAACCGTTTTTTCCAGAAGTCGCCAAAGGCTCTGCACCACATGATCAACATCCACAAGCCGGGCGCGACGTTCGGCTTCCTCAAATATTGCGGTTAATTTCTCCGTCATTGCTGTCTCCCACTGTTATTAAACCACAACGAAGGCATATTTCTTGCCAAAATAAGGTTTTTTTATTATTATCGGCGCTTATTAAGCTGATTGTTAGAAAAATTCTCAACGTGGTAAATCAGATGAAGGAGATAGCAGGATGGGTTTGTTGAAAGGGAAAAAGGCACTGATTTTCGGTGTAGCAAACGAAAAGAGCATTGCCTGGGCCATAGCCGATTCTTTCAGACAGCAGGGGGCAGAGGTTGCCCTTGCCTATGCAAATGAAGCAGTCGCCAAAAGAGTAATTCCACTGGCAGAAAGTATCAATGCAGCGATGACTTTGCCCTGTGACGTCAGAAACGACGAGGACATAAAAGCGGTCATGGGTGAGATAGGAAAAAAATGGGGCGGGCTTGATATTCTTGTCCACTCCATTGCCTTTGCCAACAAGGAAGAGCTGAAGGGATCGTTTCTCAACACCACCCGGGAAGGTTTCAGCACGGCGCTGGACATCAGCGCCTATTCCCTTATTGCCCTGGCCCGGGAGGCAATGCCACTGCTTCAGGCCAATAATGGAAGTGTCCTTGCCCTAACTTATTATGGCGGCCAGAAAGTATTCCCCAGCTACAATGTAATGGGGGTTGCCAAAGCGGCTCTGGAGATGAGTATCCGGTATTTGGCCGAAGCGGTGGGACCGGATGGGGTGAGAGTCAACGGGATCTCCGCCGGACCGCTACGCACCCTGGCATCTGCCGGAGTAGGCGGATTTAACCAGATTGCAGGCCATGTGGCATCCAAGGCCCCGCTGCGCCGCAATATCACCCAGGAAGATGTGGCAGGCGCGGCAGTTTATCTTAGCAGTGACCTGGCAAGAGGTGTTACCGGAGAGATACATTTCGTCGATTCCGGCTATAATATAATAGGTCTTTAAATTCATCTTCTGTCCGGAGTATTCCCATAAAACAACCACACGGCAATCTCACCGGCTTGAAGCCCAGCCAGCATAATGGGTTGGAACGGCTCTACCGGAGACGTATCCTTCCCCATGAAGTAATCACTCCTGACCTGGCCAGAGAACTTGTGGAACTGTCCAGGGAGATTCGCCGCCAGTTAGGCCTGCTGGTCAACCGTTCCGGGGTTGTTGAATATGTCATCGTCGGGGATGAACGTGGCCTGTACATCCCTGAACTCTCCGATTACCCCCTTGGTAAAAAGCTCCTGCGGGAGCTGCGACTGATTCACACCCACCTGAAGGGGGAATCAATAAGTGATGATGACCTGACAGATCTGGCGCTCCTTAGACTCGACCTGGTGGCAGCTCTGCAGATATCCCCCACTGACAACCACTTTTCCATCCAGACCGCCCACCTTGCCCCCCCTGTACCCGGCAAATCCCCTTACAAAATTGAACCGCCGCAGCCCTTCGGCCGCTTTAGCCTGGATTTTGTCACTTTTGTCGAAGCCCTTGAATCTTCACTGGAAAAAGCTGCCAATGGCACGCGGGAGGTAAAAAAGAAGGGGGAAGAGCAGGGCATCCTCATTTCTGTAACGAAGGCCTCCCTGGAACAGGCCCAGGATTCCATGGAGGAACTCAGGGAATTGGCAAGGACTGCCGGTGTGGAAGTACTCGATGCCATGATCCAGCGCCCCCGGCAGTTTAATCCCCGTTTCCTCATGGGCGAAGGAAAAATGCGCGATGTGATCATCCGCGCTTTGCAACTGGGGGCAACGCTGCTGATCTTCGATCAGGAACTGAGTCCGACCCAGATTCGTAGCATTTCAGCCATGACCGAATTGAAGGTCATTGACCGCAGCCAGCTAATTCTGGATATTTTTGCCCGCCATGCTCAAAGCCTGGATGGCAAAGTGCAAGTGGAGCTGGCCCAGCTGAAATATCTGCTGCCCCGCCTTACCGGTCACGGCGTCCAAATGTCGCGGTTGATGGGAGGCATTGGTGGCCGTGGACCAGGGGAAACAAAGCTGGAAATGGACAGAAGGCGCATCCGGGACCGTATTGCCCGGCTGGAAAAAGAGCTGAAGGGTCTGTCCCTCGGCCGCTATCAGCGCCGTCAAAAAAGAATCAAGGCTGGACTGCCGATCATTTCCATAGTCGGCTACACCAATGCCGGCAAGTCGACCCTGCTCAATACCCTGACTCAAAGCGAAGTCTTCACCGAAAACCTGCTCTTTGCCACCCTCGACACCTCCACCCGCCGGCTTCGTTTTCCCATGGACCGGGAGGTAATCATTACCGACACCGTCGGCTTCATTCGCTCGCTGCCCAAGTCACTGATGGGTGCCTTCAAGGCTACCCTTGAAGAGCTGCAGGACGCCGACCTGCTCCTGCACCTGGTGGACTGCTCGAACCCCCGTTTCGAAGAGCAGATCTCGCAGGTTGAGTCCATACTGGAAGAACTTGACCTGGGAGAAAAGCCGATGCTGCTGGTTTTCAACAAGGCCGACTTGCTAGACAACATGAAAAAAAACGACCCGCTTACCTTTATAAAAGTACGCCAGGTCTCTCGCCGTTTAAAAGCCATCTCCATCTCTGCTGCCGACCGGAAAAGCCTGGAGCCGCTCATTAATGAGCTTCAGCACCGTTTCTGGACAGACGAAAGAGCCACTGAGGGTTGAGTGGCCTGTTGATTGTTGTCATGCCTGCGTATCCCGCCGCGACCTGAGCCATTTTTTTGCAGGACCAAGGGTTTCTAATTATTGACATCTCCCCTTGAAGGGTTATATCATTACCAAATCTGTCAAGTATTTGGTCCTTAACATGCGAATAAGGAATTGTCATGCTTCTGACTGTTTCCCAGGCGGCAAAACTGCTTCAGGTGCCGGAAAAGACGGTATTGCGCTGGATAAAAAAGGATCAACTCTCGTCCTGCAGGGTCAACGAGGAATATCGGCTGAATCGGGTTGATCTTCTTGAATGGGCAACCGAGCAACGGCTTAGACTCTCTCCGGATATCTTCGCCGAACCGGAGGGACCTGAAATTCATATGCCCAGGCTTTCACAGGTCCTGAAGGCAGGTGGTACCCACCAGGACGTGGAGGGAGAGACCAAGGATGAGGTGCTGAGAAACATTAGTAGGATTCCTCAAGTTTCCGCCTCAAGTTGACCGCGATTATATTCTCCAGGTGCTGATGGCCCGCGAAGCCTTAGGCACCACCGCCATCGGTGACGGCATCGCCATTCCCCATGTAAGGAACCCAATCCTGCTCCATGTGGACAGTGCCATGATCACTCTCTGCTTCCTGAAGAATCCCATTGATTTCAAAGCTATAGACCATAAACCTGTTGACACCGTCTTTCTTCTCATTAGCCCCACCGTAAAGATTCACCTGCACCTGCTGTCAAAACTTGCCTATGCCTTGCGAGATCAGCGGTTTAAGGCAGTACTGCAGCGTCAAGGGCCACAGACCGAGATACTGGCAGCAGTCAAACTTGTAGAAAGTGAGCTTACCGGTGGAAACACCCGCTAAATACCACTGAAGGAGCACAACCATGACCGTAGCGGGGATGATTGACCCTGCAAGCACTATTCTGACAGGGGCAATTCTCACCGGTTTTTCCGGAGTTCCCGGTCTCTTACCGCGTGTTGGGGCTGCAGTTGGCCAAAGAATTACCACTCTCATTGCCTGCTTAGGCTCACTTTGCGGTCTGGCAGGTGCTATTGCCGTTACAACTTCGGGCATAACCCAACAGGTTGTCATCGACTGGAGCCTGCCTTTCGGCCCCTGTATATTAACCATCGACCCGCTGGCAGCCCTCTTTCTCCTGCCTGTTTTTCTCATCTTCGGCGCCTGTACTGTTTACGCGAATGGCTATTGGCCCGCCGCCAAGCATTCCGGCACCTCTCGCCTGCTCGGATTGTTTCTCGGAATTCTCGCCTCCTCCATGACACTGCTCATAATTGCCGGTAACAGCATCTTTTTCCTCATTTCCTGGGAAGTGATGGCAATATCCGCCTATTTTGCCATCACAGCTGAAAACGAAGATCAGGAAGTATGCAGGGCGGGTTTTGTCTATCTCGTTTGCACGCACGTCGGCACGCTGGCCCTGTTTATAATGTTCATCATGCTCCGCATCGCCACCGGCTCATTCCTATTCCCACAGGTGGCAAGCTTGAGCCCGCTGCTGCCTGGGGCAACTTTGATCTTCTTGACCGCTCTTTTTGGTTTCGGTATGAAAGCTGGCATCATGCCGCTCCACATCTGGCTCCCCGCGGCCCATGCCAACGGGCCCAGCCATGTTTCGGCCATGATGTCAGGAGTAATGTTGAAAATGGGCATTTATGGAATCATCCGCATCCTTTCCATGTTCTCCCCCATACCACTCTGGTGGGGCACCATAGTCCTGGGACTCGGGGTTATTTCCGGCCTGGCAGGTATTATCATCGCCATTGGCCAGCAAGACATCAAAAGATTACTGGCTTACAGCAGCATCGAAAATATCGGCATTATCACCATCGCTCTCGGCACAGCCCTCATCGGCCAGTCAACGGGCAACTCAGCACTGGTAATAATGGGAATGGGGGGATGCCTGCTCCATGTACTCAACCATTCTCTCTTCAAGTCGCTGTTGTTCCTGGGCAGTGGAGCAGTGATTCACGCCGCCGGCACCCGCCAGCTGTCACGCATGGGGGGCCTGGCCAGACTCATGCCGCGCACCGCGCTCTTGTTTTTCATAGGCTGCATTGCCATCTGTGGTCTGCCGCCATTGAATGGTTTCCTCTCGGAGTACCTGCTCTACATCGGCTTTTTTACCGGCATCAACAGCAGCAGCACACCGGTCTTCCTAAGCACGGGCATCGCTATCTTCGCCCTGGCCCTTATCGGCAGCCTTGCCCTCGCCTGTTTTGTAAGGCTCGCCGGGGTCGCTTTTCTCGGCCATCCTCGGGCCCCCGAAACTGAGCTAGCCCATGAGGCCCCGCTGCAGATGCTGGTCCCCATGGGCTTGCTGGCCGGTTGCTGCCTCTTAGCAGGTCTCTTGCCCTTTGCAGCAGTAATAATGGTTCAACCTGCGGTATTGACAGTATTTCCGTCACTGATCGCGACAGGCATTACTTTTTCATCGCTGGCTCCCCTGGGTGAACTCCAGGCCTGCGGCCTAGGCCTCGCCCTGGTAATCATGGCCCTGGCCATCTTTTACAAGCGACAGCTGAAAATAAATCCCCCGACTGCCGCGGCCACTTGGGGATGCGGCTACTTGCAGCCTTCTGCGAGGATCCAGTACACTGCGACCTCTTTTGCCGAAATGCTGGTTCATTTTTTCCGCGGCATCCTGCAGCCGTGTTATGCATTGCCGAAGGTTGCCGGCTTTTTGCCTGCTTCCGCACGTTTTTCCAGCCGCATTCCTGAAACAGTGCTTGAAGGTTTGCTGCTTCCGTTCATGCGCCTTGCCGGCACAGCCTTTTCATACATGCGTCGCCTCCAGCACGGGGAGATGTCGCTGTATGTGCTCTATATTTTTATCACCTTGGTGCTGCTGCTGATCTGGGCCTACTGATGAAAAACAGCACCCTGCGTATGCAAGAGGTTATGCCATGACCGATATTCTGATCCATGCAATGCTCATTATCCTGATGCCGCCGCTCCTGTTAGGCGTGATCGGTAAAACCAAGGCCGCCTTCGCCGGAAGAGTTGGGCCTTCCTACCTGCAGCTTTACTACGATCTGGCCAAGCTGATCCGTAAAGGTTCTGTTATCAGCGAGACCACCACCTGGATTTTCACTGCCGGCCCGATAATCACCCTGGCAGCGGTCCTGGTCGCATCGCTGCTCTTGCCGCTTGGCAACCACCCCGCCCCCATCTCTTTCGCCGGGGACATGATTCTCTTTGCCTATCTGTTTGCCCTTGGTCGTTTTTTTACTACCCTGGCAGCCCTTGATACCGGTTCCAGTTTCGAGGGTATGGGGGCAGCACGGGAAGCCACCTTTGCCTGCCTGGCTGAACCAACTCTTTTCTTTGCCCTGATGACCCTGAGCAGGATGAGCGGCTCCATTTCCCTCTCGCCCATGCTGTCCAACCTGTCAGTTTCCCTCTGGTTCAATTCCGGCGCGGCGCTGCTGCTATTGATCGGCGGGTTGTTCATTGTGCTTCTGGCGGAGAACAGCCGCATTCCCTTTGACGACCCCAATACCCATCTGGAACTGACCATGATCCACGAGGTAATGGTGCTGGACCACAGTGGACCAGCCTTTGCCTACATCCTCTATGGGGCCGCCATTAAACTTTTTGTCCTTGGGGCATTTTTCATCAACATTGCTCTGCCGCTTAAGACGGGCAATGCCTTCCTCGACTGGGGAATTTTTATTTTGCTGATGCTTGGACTGGCGGTGGCCATCGGTGTCGTAGAATCAATCATGGCGCGCCTGCGGTTGCTGCGTGTTCCGCAACTTCTTGTCGCCGCCTGCATCCTTTCCGCTTTTTCAATGCTGTTGATTTTGAGGTGACCATGAATATATTTGCCGATCAACTACTTGTGCTGGTGATGCTGATCAATTTCCTGGTTCTTGGCTCCAGCCGGATGACCATCGCCATCCGAGCCGTCGCCGTCCAAGGGGTGGTCCTGGGAATGCTGCCGGGAATCATTCATAGCTTTTCCTGGCACCTGGTTGCCATCACCGTCGGTATCATTCTGGCAAAGGGCGCGTTAATCCCATGGCTACTTTTCGGTGCCATGAACAAGGTACAGATTAAACGGGAGGTGGAACCCTTCATCGGCTATGTCTCCACTCTTATTATCGGTGCCGTCGCAACCGCGCTGGCTTTCATCTTCGCCGCCAAACTTCCTCTGGCACCCGAACATCAGGGGCTCCTCTTTGTTCCAGCAGCCATTGCCACAATGGTGACCGGCTTTCTCACCCTTACCACGCGACGCAAAGCCATCAGCCAGGTAATCGGTTATCTGATCCTGGAAAATGGCATTTTCATCTTCGGTCTGCTTTTGACCACGGCCATGCCGGTTATGGTCGAAGCCGGCGTTCTCCTTGACCTGCTTGTCGGCATCTTTGTCATGGGCATTGTCATCAATCACATAAGCAACGAGTTTTCATCCATAGACACCTCGCGGCTGACAGCCCTGAAGGAGTAACACCATGTTTTACAGCCTGGTCTTGTTACCATTGGTCGGCGCGCTGCTGGCCTGGTTCATACCTTCCAACCGAAACCGGCCACTGGTCCTCCCAATTTTTGCCGCACTGCACCTGGCTCTGACAGTTGATGCGTTCATATCCCCTCCTGCGCCTTCACCAGGAGACTGGCTGATTCTGGACTCCATCGGCAAAATCTTCCTGGGTGTGGAGACGGTGCTTTTCCTGGCCTGCGCCATTTACGCAGTGGGCTACCTCCGCCACCGGCAGGAACGTTCAAACAGGGTCCTTTGCATGGGCCTTCTCGTTTGCCTCTCGGCCATGAGCCTGGTGACAATTTCCCATCATCTGGGTTTGTTATGGGTCGCCATTGAAGCGACCACCCTGACCATGGCGCCGCTCATCTATTTCAACCGCAACGCCCGCTCCCTTGAAGCCACCTGGAAATACATGCTTGTCTGTTCCGTGGGCATTGCCCTGGCCCTTCTGGGCCTGTTCTTTCTTGCCTACTCAACCATTGTTGCCAACCTTGAAGCCACCCTGCTGCTGGAACCGTTAATTGCCTCTGCGGACAAACTTTCACCCGCCTGGCTCAACGCAGCTTTCATTTTTCTGCTGGTGGGTTTCGGCACCAAAATGGGGCTGGCGCCTCTCCATACCTGGAAACCGGATGCCTACGGCGAGGCGCCGGGCCTGGTGGGAGCGCTTTTGGCAGGAGGTTTGGTCAACTGTGCCTTTCTGGCGATCATCAGGGTTTACCAAATCTGCATGCGGGCACATGAAACCGCCTTTTATCACAATGCGATGATTGTCATGGGGCTTGTTTCCATGGCCTTTGCCGCTGTTTTCGTCGTGCGACAGGCCGATTTCAAGAGGATGCTGGCCTATTCCAGCGTTGAACATGTTGGAATACTGGCGATCGCCCTTGGCATTGGCGGCAATGCCCTTTTTGGTGCACTGTTCCATGTCATCAACAACGGCCTCACCAAGGGGGTGTTGTTCCTCTCCTCCGGCAATATTCACCGTTCCTACGGCAGCAAAAATTGCCAACAGGTGAAGGGGGCTCTGCACCGCGTGCCATGGTCAGGTGGGCTTTTCCTTGCCGGTTTTATCGCTATAACTGGTTCCCCCCCCTTCAGCCCATTTCTCAGCGAATTTACCATCATCAGCACAATTTTCAGTGAAAGGCAGTTTTGGGTCGGCGCCCTTTTTCTGCTGTTTCTTGCCATTATCTTTCTCGGCATGGCTTCCACCGTGCTACCAGTGGTGATGGGCAAGATGACTCCAGCCGTCAGCAAAACATCTTACCGTGACAGCATCCTCACCGTAGGGCCGCCGCTGTTCCTCATGACCATTATCCTGGTGCTTGGGCTATGGCTTCCGGCGCCACTAAAGGAGCTTTTGCAGCAAGCTGTACAACTCCTGGAGGTGCCAAAATGACCGATACCTCCTTTATGAAGACCTTCTATAATGGAGAATCGATTTCCCTTGCCGAGATGCCGATGGTTAAACTGGAGGACTTTCTTCAAGCCATCATCACTGCGGCCGATCACGGCTGGAAAATCTCCTCCTTTTTTGGCGAAGGGAGCGCTTCAGAGCTCAGCCTCTATGCGGTCCTGTCAGCCAGGAACGAGGGCATGATCGGAGTGATGCGCAGCCGGTGCATTGGCAGCTTTCCGTCCATCACCCCCTATTGCCCGCAGGCCAACCTTTTTGAACGTGAAATAGCCGAGCAGTTCGGCGTGGTGCCCGAAGGGCATCCCTGGTTCAAGCCGCTCCGCTTTCACCAGTCGTTCCGTCCCGGACATGATGCTTGGGGCCGCACCGGCAGGAGCGAGATACTGCCGGGTGTTACCGATTTTTACCAGGTAGAGGGGGAAGAGGTTCACGAAGTTGCCGTCGGCCCGGTTCATGCCGGTGTGATCGAACCGGGACACTTCCGTTTTCAGTGCCATGGCGAAGAGGTCTTTCACCTGGAAATTGCCCTTGGCTACCAGCATCGCGGCATTGAAGCAAGGTTGATCGGCGGCCCATCAGCAAGGACCATGTATGAAATGGAAACTGCCGCTGGGGACACCACTGTCGGTCATGCCTGGGCTCACTGCATGATTGTTGAATCTCTGGCCGGCTTGCATGTACCTGCCAAGGCGGAAGTACTGCGGGGCATAGGCCTCGAGCTGGAGCGGCTGGCCAATCACACCGGCGACCTGGGAGCCATTGCCGGCGACACCGGCTATCTCCCCACCGCTTCCTATTGCGGTAGGATCAGGGGTGATTTTCTCAATATGACCGCCCTTTTGTGCGGCAGCCGCTTCAGCCGCGGTCTGCTCCGGCCCGGCGGCACCGGATTCGACTGCAGCCAGCAGCAGACTGACGAGCTGCTGCAGCGACTGGCGTCGGCACGTGCCGATCTGACCAACGCTGTAGACCTTATCTGGGCTACCCCTTCGGTACTGGCCCGTCTGGAAGGTACCGGCATCGTAAGCAGTGAAACAGCCAAAGAACTTGCCCTGACCGGTCCGGTTGCGCGTGCCTGCGGCATGGCCATGGACACCCGCCAGGATTTTCCCTTCGGCATCTACCAGATGAGCCAGATACCGGTGGTAACCGCCAGAACCGGCGATGTCTATGGCCGCACTCTGGTCAGATGGTTGGAAGCAGATAAATCTCTGGATTTTCTTGATGAGCAACTTAGACAGCTGCCCAGCGGCCGCCACGCCAACAAAGCCCGCCCCATGGCCGGGGAACGAATGGCCGTAGCCATCACCGAGGGCTGGCGTGGTGAAGTTTGCCATGTGGCACTAACTGATAGTTCCGGCTGGTTCAGCCGTTACAAGATAATCGACCCCTCTTTCCATAACTGGCCAGGACTTGCCATGGCCCTGCGCGGCCAACAGATTTCAGACTTCCCGCTCTGCAACAAGAGTTTTAATCTGTCCTATTGCGGTTTCGACCTCTGACAGCCGCCGCCGTAGAGAAAGATTTTTTGCCTGGCGGAGTAGTGCTGGCAACAGCCTGAGCCTTTACAGAGGCTAAGACGATCAATATTGCTGAGGTTACTCATGTTTAAAGCCATACTTGCCCGCATTCACCAGAAACACCGCACCACCAAATATCCGGATGAGCCGGCACAGCTGCCTGAGCTCTTTCGCGGTTATCCTGTCCTGACTACCGCTGCCTGCCCCCAAGACTGCCGCCTCTGTGCCGATGCCTGTCCGTTCGGCGCTATCATTGTCGAAGGCAATCGACCGGTACTGGACATGGAAAATGCATCTTTTGCCCGGAATGCACCCAGGCCTGTCCACACCACAGCATTGCCTTCAGCCGCGACGAGAGGTTGGCGGCCAGGAACCGCAGCGATTTAATGGTATCGGCGGACAGGGAGCGGAAGCTGACAGAAGCGCTGGAGGCGAAGATGCTGTCCTTATTTGGCCGGTCACTGAAACTGCGTGAAGTATGCGCCGGTGGATGCAATGCCTGCGAGGCGGATGTGAATGTTCTTTCAACAGTGGGGTGGGATCTGGGGAGGTTCGGCATCCAGTTCGTGGCATCTCCGCGCCATGCTGACGGGCTCCTCGTTACCGGGCCGGTGACTGAAAATATGCGGGAAGCACTGCTGAAGACCTATGAAGCGGTGCCTGGGCCAAAGATTGTTATTGCCAGCGGTGCCTGCGCCATTAACGGCGGACCGTTCATCGATTCGCCTGAGGTCCACAATGGGGTTGACGGGCTGTTGCCGGTAGACCTGTATATTCCCGGTTGTCCGCCCCACCCATTCACCATTCTGGACGGGATGCTCAGATTGCTGGGCCAGATCAAAAACAGGCATGGAGATGCTTCGAGTAAGATTTGAGCGCAGCCCCCACACAGCCCTTTCAAAGCCTTTCAAACTAAAGAAGCCTCAGCTCGCCCCGGGTCCATCTTCGCTAACGGCAACTGCATTTGAAACCGCATACTTATGATGAATGCGGCTGATATACCAGTCGAAAAAGGCCAAGGTAAGCCCTAACAGTACCAGCGTAAAACTGCCCAGACGGATTAACAAGCCATAGATAGCCCTCTCTTCCCTAGTGACGTCGGAAAAGATTACAAATCTGCCGATGTTGTTCCCTGCAGCGTCTATGGAAGGATCGAAGCCACCGTTCAAAACCTGTCCACCGGTGGTAACAAGAAACTGTCCACTCCCCTTTTTGACGAAATCAAGGATTTTAGTCAGGTCATGTTTTTTGGCGGTGTTGCTGGAAACAATGACAAAATCCTGGTACTGGTCCCAACGTCCTGACCGCCCTGACATCCTCTGCCCCTGTTCCCATTTTTCCTTGTCGAGAAATTTTTTATCCACAACCGACAGCAAGTCGATGTTCATTATCCCTGAGATTCGGGACGTCATCTGTTCAACATCTTCACTGAGTTCGATGTAGCCTGCCAACTTGCCGTTGATGACCCATGGATGAATGGCCCGCAAGGCCACGGTCCCAAAAGGTCCCATCTCGACTCCGCTGGCAGGTTTGCCCAGATGGGCGGCAATATCCATGGTGGTTCGATCTATAAGATCGCCGTGGCTCTTGGGGTGATGAACGCGAAGGAAGCATTTCTTGTCCAGAGAAATGAAGTATAGATGGGTCACCAGACTGCGCTTGCGCAACTCCTGGAATATTTGTCCGGCATCGCGGAGCAGCGCCTCCCGGTTGCCAGTCAGCCAGTCTTGCTGAATTTCTTTATTCTCTTTGATCAGTAAAAGAAAGGCATTGAGGAGTTCCGTCTCGGCTTGAACCTGACTCTGGTAATTCTTATGAAAGGACTCTATTTTCGTCTGGGTATCAGCGTGGATATTTTCCCACTGCAGGCGGTAAACGCTATAGATTAAGCCACAGAAAAAAATAGCCATTGCCAATGCCAGGGGGATGAAGAGCTTTTTCCTGACTATCGCTATTTTCCATGCCATAGGTGACCGCCCGATAAAATTCATGCTAGACCGCACTTTTAATTAAACCATAATATGGAACTAATGTCTTTATTTCAAGAAAAACATCCTTTGTTTTGGCATGACCCGCTGCAGTCGACAGCCAGCGCCACACTTCCCACTGGAGGCTTTTGAATACGACACAGGCTCTGGCCTAGGAATTAATGCGTATATGCCCGCTACCGTATCTGAGTCAGCTGCTGCAAGCATCATTAACCAGGCTACCCCTTTACTGGCTGTGATGATTTGATAAAAAAAACCCGCACTGCAAGCAGTGCGGGTTCCGGAACCTCATCCTTCATTTTTATTCTGGGCCATTGCTGCAGCACCGTGACCTGTGCCTTGCCCGTTACTTCTGCTCGCCTGCTTTGACTTGTTCAGCGGGCTTTTTACCACCGAACAGGTTTCGCTCTGGTCTCTGCAAGGAAACCATATCTTCAAAAATTCTGTTGTACAGGGCCGAAACTATCCCATTCGCCACGCCTGATTCGGATTTGAAAAAAGCCTTGGTGATACCGGGAATTGTCTTGAACTTGACATCCACACGCTCACTCAGGTTGGCTACGGCTTCATCAAAGTCAGGATACTGGAGGGCAAGCAACATCGGGTGATTGATTGTTCGCTGGCGGAAATTCGGGTACTCCCACAGGGTATTGCCGTCCGCATCCAGGATTTGGGCCGAGACAGCAAGGTAATTATATTCGCTGTTCAGGTAAGAGAGCAAGTTGCTGGAATAGACCTTCTCGGGTTTAGTGAGACCGTTGACGGTGACGAATAAAATGGCATCGACACCATTTTTCGAGATCAGGTTCCTGAGCTCTTCGGGCTTAAAGAAATATTTGTTGTACTGGAGGCCGGCATCATCACGCTTTTCCCGGCGGGACAAAACCGATGAGAATAAAGATGAGGCATCATCTTCAAGCAGTCGAACAGAGAAGTAACTGCCGCTATCCTTGAGTTTTGCCACCAGTTCTTTTTCATTCTTGCGATTGTTGGCCGTTACCAGGCTGATCAGAGCATCTTTTTCCGGATGCCTGATATCAGACTTGGCATCCATGAAAAGCGGAGCAACGCCAAGTGTACGAACCTTTTTCTCAAAGGTTTCCCTGGGCACATTGAAATAATTTTGTGCACAGCCAAAGGTAAAGACCGACATCGTTAGAAGTAGGAGAAGCCTGAACGTCATCTGCATGTGAACCTCCTGAGATTGATTTGACTCCAGCGTTTTTTCAGCTGAAGAAAAGTATTACTGCCCTTGTGCTTTTGGCGACTATCGGCCTTGAATGGAAGCGACTTCGTTCAGCATGATAAAGCCCATCTGCCGCCCCGTATCACCTTGATCGCGACGATAAGAGAAAAAGAGGTCCGAATTGCAACTTACACATTGTTCGGCAACGGTTATGTTTTCCGGCAACAAGCCTGATTCCTTTAGCTGGCGGCGGTTTGCCGCAGCAAGGTCCAGCCCCCATTTTCCATCTCCCCGGGGAGCAGCATCAAGTTCCCAGCCGGAAGCGCCCTTTTTAAATGCATCCATGACAGGCTGATCAACCTCATAGCAGCAAGGTCCGATGGCCGGCCCTATGGCAGCCAAAATATCACCAGGCGCTGAACCAAATACCTCTCTCAAGGCAACAACACCTTTTTTGCCAATCTCTGCTGCAGTCCCTTTCCAACCTGCGTGCACGGCTGCAATGACACCCTTGACCGGGTCGAAGAGCAGAAGGGGCACACAGTCGGCAACAGTGACGCCAATCATGACACCAGGTTGATTGGTAATAATGCCGTCACATTCCAGGGCATGAAAATGGCTGAAATCTGGATTTGGAGCATCAATGACCAGCAGGTCCGATCCATGGACCTGTTTTACGGTGACCAACCGGTCAAGTCGGGAGCCCATGGCACGGGCGAGCAGACTGCGGTTACCTTCGACGCTATGGGGAGAATCGAAGGTATTTGAACCAAGGTTTAGGGAATTGTAAGGCGCCCTGGATACACCTTCGTGGCGGGTGGTAAAGCCCATCACTGCGCCACCCATTTTGGTCATAATCTGCGGCTCAAGGTAATGAATCTTGGCTGCTTTTTTCATTTCCATGTCTGTATACCCTGTGTACAATTTTGCTGACCAACAGTGTGATTTACTTTTTTCAATCCTGCAGTGATTTTTCCAGGTATTCAACTATCCTTGCCATGTCCTGAGGCAATTCGGTATCGAATTCCTGGTAGAGGCCGGTGGATGGATGGACGAAGCCCAAGGTCTTGGCATGGAGTGCCTGGCGGCCCAATTCCTTGATCAACTTGCGCAGCAAGGGGTCCTGAATTGAGGGTAGACGACTGCCCCCGCCATAGAGTTCGTCCCCCACCAAAGGATGGCCTGACTCGGAAAGGTGAACCCTGATCTGATGAGTTCGGCCGGTTTCCAGGCGGAGTCGGAGCAGGGAAATGCCCCGATAGCGCCCAATGACACGCCAGTGAGTAACAGCGTGCTTGCCGTGCCTGGCCTTGCCCGACATACGTTTTCGGTCAACAGGGTGCCGCCCGATTACCGACTCAACCCGCCCGTTATCTTCCTTTGGTGAACCATAGACGAGGGCAAAGTAGATCCGTTTTATGCTATGCACCCTGAACTGCTCGGACAGCGACAGATGAGCGGCATCGTTTTTGGCCGCAACGATTGTGCCGGAAGTATCCTTATCGATGCGATGGACAATGCCGGGGCGAAGCTCCCCGCCGATTCCGGACAAATCAGTACAATGTGCCAAAAGTGCGTTCACAAGGGTACCACCGCTGTTGCCCGCCCCCGGATGAACCACCATGCCGGCCGCCTTATTGACCACGACCAGATCGCAATCCTCAAAGAGGATTTCCAGAGGAATGGTTTCTGCCTCAGGTTCTGCGGCAACCGGTGGAGGAATGTTTACCATCAGGCGCTCTCCCCCCTTCAACTTCAAGGAAGCCTTCTGTGGCAGCCCATTCACCGTGATGTTGCCTGTTTCTATGAGACGCTGGACCGTTGCCCGGGTCAGTGCGTCCACCGTGCGGGAGATAAAGCTGTCGAGCCTCTCAAGCTCATGATTTTCAGGAACTAAAAAATCCAATTTTTCCAAAGTTATACCTTACTAAAAGAGGCGCGATTTGACAAACCGCGCCTCGGGAAATGGGTTAAAGAAACCGCGACTTACCAGATGGAGGACTCTATTTTGCCGGCCCGCTTGATCAGGACATCAACCACGGCAAGCTCAAAGATATTGGACTGGGCAAGTTGGGGGGAAACTCGGGTATTGAAGTGCTGGCGACCTTCATCAAGCTCAGCGGTGAGAATCTCAAAGATACTGTCGTTCTTGATTCCCTGCTCCACCTTCTCCCTATTGTAGATGGCAACGTCGGAGATGATCGCCCTGGCTAGGCGCCGGGCCTGTTCAAGATTTTCTATAAGGTTCATTCTTTCACCTGGCCGCTCATTTTGATTAATTTAACCCATTTCCGCTGCAGATACTACCTTATTCTCATGGCAATGTATATGCTGGCATTTCCCCGTCTCACCAGAAATGCCACTGAACCTTTCTGCTCAGCAACCTTGATTGCCTTGGTATAATCGCTGACACCGGAAATCTTTTGCTGGTTAACGGCAATAATAACATCACCAGGTTGAAGACCGCTATCTGCAGCAAGCCCTCCCTCGGCTACATCAGCTACCAAAACCCCCTGGAGTCCATGTTGGCGCAAGTCTCCGGGCAATTCCTCCACAGCCAGGCCAAGGGCGGTCGCTGCACTTTCCGAAGATTTCGGCATTGCCGCTGCAGCATTGTCCGCTGAGACCGGCAAAACCGATATTTTTCTCACCTGCCCATCGCGAAGTACCTCTAGTTCAACCGGCGAGCCGACAGCAGTGGCAGCCACCGCTAATTGGAGCTGCTGGACCGACCTTATTTCCTTGCTGGCAAAGCGGGTGATAATATCTCCCTGCTTCAAACCTGCTTTGGCTGCCGGGCTCCCGGCAACTATATCACTCACCAGCGCGCCCTGTGCTTCCTTCAGTCCAAAGGACTGGGCGACCGCTTCGGTTACCGGCTGAATAGAAATGCCCAGCCAGCCCCGAGTGACATTGCCCTTTTTTATCAGTTGCGGCACAGCAAGTTTCGCCATATTGATGGGAATGGCAAAACCGATTCCCTGGCCGGCTGCAACAATCGCCGTATTTATTCCTATTACCTCGCCATAAACGTTGAGTAGCGGTCCACCTGAATTACCTGGATTTATGGAGGCGTCGGTCTGAATGAAGTTTTCGTACGTTTCTATGCCCATATTCGAACGACCGGTGGCTGAAATTACACCTACCGTTACAGTCCGGTTCAAGCCGAAGGGATTGCCGATGGCAATCGCCCACTGCCCGACACTCAGCTTCTCTGAATCGCCGAGAACAGCTACCGGCAATTGTTCCTTGGCGCTTATCTTGATAACGGCGATATCGGTTTTAGGATCACCACCGACGACCTTGCCGTCATAGGTTTTTTCATCGGAAAGGGTAACCTGGATACTTTCGGCATCACGAACTACGTGGTCGTTAGTGATGATATAGCCATCCGTGCTGATGAGGAACCCAGACCCCAGGCTGTTTTCACGCCGGTACTGCGGCCCCCTGCCCCCAAAAAAATCATCAAAGAAGGGGGACATCTCGAAAAATGGCTGCACCAGCCTTTTCTTGCTTACGGTTGAAATATTAACGACAGCGGGATTGACAGCCTTAACCACATTGGAAAAGGCCTGCTGTACGGAAAGGATATCCTTGGGCACCTCTTTCACTGGAGCTTCGGCAGTACCGTTGCGACTTGATTCGGAAAAATAGGCTCCCTCTTTCTTTTTACAACCGGGGAGGAGACTGGTCAATATCAGCAGAATGATTAAATGGCGGGATTTCTTCATCGAAACCTCCAAGCAGAGTTCATTCTAGAAAAAACGTAGCAACATTAGCCAAAATCCAGTTTTCTGTCAACGGATTTCATCTGTCGAACCGGTTCCCTGATCTGCAGTAAGACTTTGATATTCTTGCCTACATCTGGAAATTCAGGCTTGCATGCAACAACTCAAATAGCCCTTGACTCAACTGCTTGTTTTGCATATAAAGCCTAACAGGAGGAGTTGTGAAAGAAATAAAATCTGAAGTACTTGAACTAAAGCTTGGAGTAAAAATCAGGAAACTGAGACAGGAAAAGAGGCTCACTCTCCAGGAACTTGCCGATGCCACCGGTCTGTCCAAGCCACTGCTATCCCAGATTGAAAACGATCAGGTTACTCCTCCCCTGGCAACGCTGCTCCGCATTGCCAAGGGCTTAAAAGTAGGGATCCACTATTTCTTTGAGGAAGAGGGGGATCGACAGAAATTTGTTCTGACCCGCGGTGGCAGCGGACAATCAAGTCGGCGCCGTACCGGTGCAGATCAGATTCAGGGCTACCTCTATCGCCCACTTGCACCGGGCATTCGCCATAAGCAGATCGAGCCCTTTCTTGTGGAATTCGAACAGGCCCCTTGGGATGACAACCGCTATTACAACCACGAGGGGGTTGAGTTCATCTACCTGCTCGAAGGGGAGCTTGAATTCCATTATGGGCAGGAAGTGATGACGCTACTTCCAGGCGACAGCATCTATTACGATTCCTCCGAGCCACATGGCTATGTCTCCATTGGCTCAAAACAGGCAAAAGCTGTGGCAGTCCTCTATGCCAAAGACTGATTCGCCTAGAACTGCCCGGTCAAATTTCTTCGCACTCTTCAGGTGTCCAGCTATCTAGCGCACCGCTTTCCAGTTCCACCTGAATTGTATCGCCGCTGGGAGTGCAACTGAAGGTAAGACCGACCTCCCCCGTCCGAATATTCCTCAGCCTGACCCTTTCATCCTTATGCTCCGTCCTTTGACAGACATCATCTTGTGCTGTTTTTTTCATTGGCTGCTCCTCATCTTGATAACCACACCCTAAGGTTAACATGGGAAAAAATGGTTGCAAGCACAGTTACAAGTACTTAAGCCTTACCGTCCCCAATTTGACTAAACAATTTAATATGCTTTAATTGGAATGCTGAGTAAATCACACTGCCTTTTCCCTTCAACAAGGTCTCCATGGAAATTCCAATGGCAAACTCCGTTACACCAACTCTGTTGTTCGTGGAAGATGACAGCGCAACACGAGACTTAATATGCCTGGTTATCAGCAGCAGATTACCTGAGCTGAAATTGCTTGTGGCCACCAACGGCGAGGAAGGGCTTAATCTTTTTAAGGAGCATGCACCCAAAATTGTGCTTACAGACATGAGCATGCCGGTCATGGATGGCCTCTCCATGGCAAAAGAGATCAAACAACTCAGCAGAGATATAAAGATTATCGTCATCTCAGCACATAGTGATACAAGGTTCATTCTAAATGCCATCGACATCGGCATAAGCCATTATGTTCTGAAGCCGATTGACCACAATAAATTGATCGCTGTCATCAAAGATTGTCTGGTATGCACGCAACAGGAACACCTGCTCCTTGAACAGGAAAACTTCATCCGCAAGCTGTCACGCGCCGTGGAGCAAAGCCCTGTTTCCATTATGATCACCGACACCTCAGGAACAATAGAGTATGTTAATCCCCGCTTCACCCAGTTGACTGGGTTCACCTCGGCAGAAGCTCTCGGCCAAAAGCCAAACATTCTCAAGTCAGGCCAGAGTCCGGCAGAAGATTATGAAAAGATGTGGAAAACAATAAGCAACGGAAGCGAGTGGGGGGGGGAATTCCACAACCGGAAAAAAAATGGTGAGCTTTACTGGGCGTCTGCCACCATTTCCCCCATAACCGACACTGATAATGTTATCACTCATTTTATCGCCTTTCAGGAAGACATCACCCAGCGAAAAGAGGCAGAAGATACCATCAGACAGATGGCCTATTACGATACGCTAACCGGTCTTCCCAATCGCCACTTGTTCAACGAACTCATGCATCTTGCACTGGCTCAAGCGCAGCGCCACAACCGGCTTCTGGCTGTTCTTTTTCTCGACCTGGACCGTTTCAAGGTGATAAACGACACCCTCGGCCACGGAGTAGGTGACGAACTTCTCCAGGCTGCGGCACAGCGCCTCAAGGAATGTTGTCGACGCGATATTGACACAGTTGCAAGGCGGGGCGGAGACGAATTCATCATTCTTCTCCCTGACCTCGAATCCGTTCAGGATGCGGTCAGGATTGCACAAAAGATTATTGATGCCTTCAACCGGGTTTTTGTTCTCCCGGAAATAGAACTGTTTGTTAACACCTGCATCGGAATCAGCGTTTTTCCAAATGACGGTACAAGCACTGATATTTTGATCAAAAATGCCGATATCGCAATGTATCGGGCAAAAGAACAAGGTCGTAACCGTTACCACCTCTATACAGCATCCATGGATGAGAAGGCTTTCCAGAGGCTGGCCATGGAAAATGACCTGCGCAGGGCTCTACAGAACGAAGAATTTCTTCTCTACTATCAGCCGAAGATCAATGTCAGCAATGGCCGCGTCGTCTGCATCGAAGCGCTCGTCCGCTGGCAACACCCGGAGCTCGGCCTGGTATCGCCAAAGCAGTTTATCCCTTTGGCTGAAGATACCGGGCTCATCGTTCCGCTTGGCCAATGGGTGCTTCGCTCAGCCTGCCAACAGAATAAAGCATGGCAGAATGACTATCCCCCCATGCGTCGTTGTCAACTTTTCTGCGCGGCAGTTCAGCAGCCAAAGCTGGCAGACATGGTCGAACAGGTATTGAAGGAAGCAAATCTGGATGCATGCTGGCTGGAACGGGAACTGACAGAAAACATCATGCTGCAGAACCTTGAGAAGACAGTCGACACCCTTACCAGGCTTAATGCCTTGGGCGTACACATCTCAATTGACGACTTCGGAACCGGTTATTCATCTCTGTCCTATATCAAAAAGTTGCCGATCCAGACATTGAAAATAGACCAGTCCTTTGTCAGCGATATCAACACCAACGAAGACGATGCGGCCATAGCGACAGCGGTCATAACCATGGCAAAGAGTCTCAGGCTGAATGTAATCGCTGAAGGAGTAGAAACCTTTGATCAACTCAAACTTCTTACTGACCTTGAGTGCCCTGAAATGCAAGGCTTCTTGTTCAGTAAGCCATTACCAGCAGAAGAGGTCACATCTCTGTTACAAACCACGAAATGGCCGTACCTGGACTGGAATTCACTGGTGCAGGTAGACGGATAGCTCAGCGAAATTTTCCAGAACAAGAAATTCCCATTTAAATGACTGTTTAAGTCTAACTCGATATCAAAAAGCAAAGGCCCCGGTTTTATCGGGGCCTTTGCTGTCAACAATACTTTTTAAATATAAATGCCTTTAGTCATTGAAGCCTTCTGCGGTGGGATTGAATTGCTCCCAGTGCTCGGGAGAGGCCACAGGCTGGAAAGAATGAGCTCCCTGATGTGCAGGAACTCTTTGGGCAAGCGGTCGTAAAGCTTGACGAACAACTCTTCATGGGAGAGAATTTCTTCCTTCCACACGTCGCGGTCCACCGACATCAATTCATAGAATTGCTCCCGGGTAACATCACTGAGCCCGTTCCAATCTATGTCCTCATAGCGTCAGGCCCATCCAACCCAGCGGACTTTCCACAGCTGCTGCTTCACCCTTGACTCGCTCCACAACCCATTTCAGGATGCGCATATTGTCGCCGAAACCTGGCCAGAGGGAACTTGCCATCGGCGTCCTTGCGGAACCAGTTTACGCTGAAAATGCGGCGGCTTCGGCGTAGTGCGTCCCATCTGAGCCAATGGTGCGAAGTAATCTGCCATGTGGTAGCCACAGAAAGGCAGCATGGCCAGAGGATCCCGCCGCACGTCTCCACCTTGCCGACAGCAGCTGCGGTAGTCTCAGAACCCATGGTTGCAGCAAGATAAACGCCGTAACTCCAGTTAAAGAACTGATAAAAACAAGAGGAATTACGTTGTTGCGCCGACCACCGAAAATAAAGGCGCTGATGGCAAACACCCCTTTGGGATTCTCCCAATCAGGGTCAATGGAGGGGCACTGGCTGGCAGGCGAGGTAAAGCGTGAATTTGGGTGGGCTGCGTTTCTGCCACAGCCAGGGGTCCAGGAGTTGCCCTGCCAGTCAGTCAATTGGGCAGGAGGAGTATCTGTCATTCCTTCCCACCAAATATCGCCATCGGGAGTAAGGGCAACGTTGGTAAAAATGGTGTTCCCGGCACAGGAGGCCATGGCATTTGGATTGGATTTGGCAGAAGTACCTGGAGCCACGCCAAAAAAACCAGCCTCAGGGTTGATGGCATACAATTGGCCGTCAGCAGCGGGCTTGATCCAGGCGAAAACATCACCCACGGGTTAAACCTTCCAACCCTCTTCTTTAAGGGCTGCAGGCGGAACCAGCATGGCAAGATTGGTTTTGCCACAAGCACTGGGGAATGCCGCACCCACATAAGTTTTATCTCCTTTAGGAGATTCGATGCCCAGGATGAGCATATGCTCTGCCAGCCAACCTTCATCATTGGCAATTTTGGAGGCAATCCGCAGCGCAAGGCACTTCTTGCCCAACAAAGCATTTCCACCGTAGCCACTACCAAAGGACCAGATTGACCGTTCTTCCGGGAAATGAACAATGTACTTCTCCTTGTTGCATGGCCAGGGAACGTCTTTCTGGCCAGGCTCAAGCGGAGCGCCAACAGAGTGGAGACAGGGGATAAATTCGCCGTTACCCAATACATCCACAACAGCTTTGCCCATGCGGGTCATAATTCTCATATTGGCTGCAACATAAGGGGAATCGGATATCTCAATGCCTATTTTGGCGATGGGGGAACCAAGCGGGCCCATGCTGAAGGGTATTACATACATGGTACGTCCGCGCATACACCCTTTGAAAAGGTTGGTGAGGGTTTTCTTCATTTCTTTGGGGTGTACCCAGTTGTTAGTTGGGCCGGCTTCCTGTTTGGTAAGGCTGCAGATAAAGGTGCGGTCTTTGACCCTGGCCACGTCACTGGGGTCCGACCATGCCAGATAACTGTTCGGGCGCTTCTCCTGGTTCAATTTCTTGAATGTGCCGCTCTGCACCAATTGATTACAAAGCCGGTCGTATTCTTCCTGCGAACCGTCACACCAATAAACATCAGCCGGCTGGCACAAAGCAGAAACCTCTTCCACCCATTTTAGCAATTGTTCATTTTTTACATCATAACCCATTACAATCTCCTCCTCATTTCATTGGGGTACCTACAAGAACCAAAGCGCTAAAAATAATCAATAAAGATTACAATAAAAGCAACAGGACCTATTCTGACAGGTAAAAAATTTACTCTGACTCAACAAAGCATCAGGATAACATAACATCGTTTTACTGGGTCTTCTTTCGGTGCTTTATGCTAACAGTAGAGAGACGGGGCTGGAATACTTGGCTGCAAGGACTGGCAACTGCAGGCCGACAAGTTCGGTAGCAATGTGGAAGTTTTGTGAGGGGACGGCAAGACAGCTTCATATGCGAACCATGCCTTTCTGAGGGGTCAGCTCTTTCAGCGGGAATAGTATCCGGCGGGACGAACTTACAAGCTTTATCCTGGTCAATTATTTAATATTGCTAAAATAGCACATCATTTCTTAAAATCAAGCTGTATTTGTGATTTTATATCACTGCGCCGCAATTGACAGCTGCCCCATTAATGATATCATTTCGTTGTTTTAAAATGCCTTAGTGGGTTGCTTCTGGAATTATCGTATTAATTAATAAACTTAAATATAAACTGGTTTTTCGGGTTTGCAAGGGGAAATTTCAGATAGGTGATCTACACAATGACGTGAACGGAGGGAATTTATGGAAAGCTTTGTCTGTACAATATGCGGTTATGTTTATGATCCAATAGCAGGCGACCCAACAAACGGCATTGCTCCGGGGACCCCTTTTCCCGATATTCCGGAAAACTGGGTCTGCCCGGTGTGTGGGGTCGGCAAAGACATGTTTGAACCAGCCTGAGCAAACAAACGGCGGCGATAAAACTCAAGTAGGTTTATTTTTTGTCGGCAGCCTTGATAATATCTATCTCTGTTTTGTCCCCGACCATCTTCACTCGCCATACAAGGCCGCAGGCGCCGCACTCTTTGACCGGGGAGTGCTCAGAAGAAAACCCCGATGAGTGAATATCAATCTCCACTGATTTCCTGTCTCCACAATTAGGACACTTCATATTTATCCTCCTCTAAATGATTCATGGCGGGAAGAACTCTTCCCGCTTCTTTGATAACCCTGAGTTCAATGATACGTGCTTATAAATATATTCCTGTGCTCTGGCGCCACCTAAGGCATTGCTCCAGGAACACTGGCTCCGGCGTGTTACCCAATGATAGCGTCAATCTGCTTGGTAAAATCCTCCAGGTCTGTCAACTGCATATCCCCCATG
>CAWAFF010000037.1:0-15070 GCA_963780945.1 uncultured delta proteobacterium
GCATAGATTGTTGGTAGTTACTTGGCTGATGGTAGATTCATGCATGCCTATATCTTCAGCAATGTCCCGCAAAACCAGAGGTCGTAAATGCTCAATACCCCGATCAAGAAATCCCGCTGAAATTTCACCAGGCTTTTTGCCACCTTGTATACCGTGCGTTGCCGCTGTTGAATGCTTTTAATCAGCCAAAGAGCAGAACGCATCTTTTCATTAATGTACTCTTCAGCTTTGGAGTCGGCCTGCATTCCAGCCTTGCCCTCACCGTGATAAAGGGGATTGATTCTCAAATTTGGCAAGCCTTCGTCATTAAGCATGACAACATATTCCTCGCCAATCTTGTAGACAAAAATATCTGCCGAAATATACTGGATATCATCATTGGCATATAATCGACCTGGTTTTGGATCAAGACCTGCGATTATTCTTGTTGCGGTCAATATGTCATTTATCTCAACGCCCAGAGCCCTTGCTGCCTGCTTGTACTTGCGTGCTTCCAGGTCTTTGAGATGATGGATAAGTAACGATTCAACTAAGCTCCCGCCCATACCCAATACCCTGGCCTGGAGTAACAAACACTCGCCAAGATCCCTGGAACCAAAACACCGGCAGGATCAAATTCCTGAATTCTCTTGAGCACAGCCTCGACAAAGGATTCATTCGTATCACAAGCCGTGGCAACGTCAGCAGAGAAGCGCGAAAATAACTATCTTCGTGTATGATTGCCGATTATTGCGCCTATTTGCATTTCCGTCGGAGTCCGTTAGGTCAGCTGGTCGAATGAAGATGGTTAAAAACCAGTGTGCTCTTCTTGGTCAGGGAAGATTTTCAAAGGAAGGCTTTTTTTTTTATTATATAGTGTTGTTTGCTGGCAGTGAATTATAAACCATCCAGAAAGTTTCTTCAATTCATTTCCTCTGAATTCTTCATCAGTAGTAACCTCTGGAATTTGTGACATATTTTTAGGTCCGGGTCTTTTTTCACTCAGTTCAAGCTGCTCTACTTCTTTGCTCTCTTCTGCTTCGGGGATCTCATTGAGTAAGTGGATTTTCTTCAGTTCCTGGACCATCATCCTGCAGTCCAAATCGTAAGCTGAAGAAAGTTTTATAGCCTGCTGCAACTGGGGGGTCATCACCAGTTGCTGGCTTAGCTTCATCTGTTGGCGCATTTCAATGGCCATATGATTTTTACACCTTTGCACTGCTTGCAGCGCTGTGTTGAAGTTAATACCAATTACATCTAAAGCTTGAACTTCTCTCCCAGATATAGTTCTCTAGCTTTTTTGCTCTCTGAGATCCAGATGGGGTCGCCATATTCAAGAACCTCACCAGCATTAAGAATATAGGCTTTATCGCATACCCCCAGGGTTTCCCGAACGTTATGGTCGGAAATGAGCACCCCAAGCCCCTTGTTCTTCAAGGCCGTGATAATATTCTGAATATCAATGACGGCGATTGGATCAATTCCGGCAAAGGGTTCATCGAGCAGAATAAATGAAGGTTCTGTCGCCAGAGCCCTGGCAATTTCAACCCGGCGACGCTCGCCACCGGAAAGGGCAAATCCTTTACTCTTGGCAATATGGGTTATCCTAAACTCGGTTAAAAGCTCATCTGCTCTGTTGCGACAGTCGTTCCCGGACAACGACATTGCTTCAAGCACAGCCAGAAGATTCTCCTCGACTGTCAGCTTGCGAAAGACTGAAGGTTCCTGAGGCAAATAACTGATCCCTTTTCGGGCCCGTATATACATAGGCTGTTCAGTGATGTTGTCACCGTTAAGAAATACGGAACCGCTGTCTGGGCGGCATAGTCCCACCACCATGTAAAAGGTAGTCGTTTTTCCAGCACCATTAGGTCCAAGAAGGCCAATAACTTCTCCCGATTTAACCTGCAGGTCGACCCCGTTGACAACCGTTCGTTTATTGAAACTCTTCTTCAGTTCTTTCGTATAGAGAATTATCTCAGTGCCTGGCGCTGGCATCTTTACCTTTTTTTCTTGGGATGGATTTCGGCTTCTACCCGCGCATCTACACCACCGGTAACCACACTTCTCTGCTCTTCCACAAAATAGGTGATAACTTTGCCGGAGACGACATTATTGCCCTGGTACACCTTGGGCGATGAATCAAAAATGATCTTGCCGGCTTGGTTTTCGTAGAGCGCATGCCCAGAGACAGCTTGCCGATCTCCCTGAATAACCCTCACATTGCCGGTCGCCTCGACAGTTTCAACATCCTGATCCTTTTCCGAATATGTAATAACCAGTCTATCGGAAAAGATGGTCAAGTCCCCCTGTCGTGCCGAAACCTTGCCGACAAATGTTGCTGTTCTTTTGTTTGTATCAGTTACCAGCTCGTTGGACTTAACTTTTATCGGCTGCATGCCCCTCAGGACTCCGGAGTCAGCGGCAAGTGCGGTACTTGCCAGTGCCAGAAAGAGGATGATGTTACCACTCAATTTCTTTATCACTTGGTAATTCCACTCTTCAAAGCTGCCGTTACGTCTTTCATTACCTTTAGATCCTTCGTTGCCGTATTGAGCTCCATTCCGACGCCACTGAGTTCTATTTTTCCGTCAGTGAACCTGATGGGGTCAGAGGACTTAATCAGGGAACGATCAGCCAGATAGATTGCCCTATCTGTTGGAAAAATGCAGCCCTGAAACGCTTTTTGCCCTGACTTTTCCATCAAGTATCACGTTTTTAGATTTACTGTCGTAGTCAGCCCGGTCAGCAGTAAGGGTAATGTCACCAGTTTCGGCTTTTCCTGCAACAACCAGTTTGACGACATTTAGATGAAAAATCTCGCTAGTCTTGTTAAAAACAGCCTTATCGGCGAAAAGATCCCATTTTTTTCACCATCCTGCACTTCACTGTAGTGAACCTTATGCAGTGCCATATCAACATTTTTGGGCAGTGCCTCCAGCGCCTGAGGCGGAGGCCCGACCTTCTCGAATTTCAGCATGACCGTAGCAACCAAAGTAGCACCGGCCAAAATTATGACTATGGCAAGGAAAAGCCTGATTTTCTTGAGTGGAAGCATAAATTTAACGGAAGTATAGCATCATAAAAAATGGCTGTAAAGCGGTTTCGGGCGGGCGATTAAAAATTTGGCATGGAGATTGAAGAGGACGCAAAAAAAGTCCGGTGGGTAAATTTGGCGGATGCAGGGAAGTGCGATGTAATAGCAGTGGGTACATCGGAAACGCTTAGGATTCAGATTTGAAAAAATAGCGGTCTGTTGCCTCTTTCCATAAATCCTGCTCTTTGAGCAGGAGATCACATACTTCCCTAACGGCTCCCCACCCACCTCGATTATTTGTCACGAAATGGGCATATGGGAAAACTTCAGCCACAGCATCGGCCGGTGCGGCGGCAAAACCCACTCGGCTCATCACAGGTATATCAATCACATCGTCGCCGACGAAAGCTACCTGAGAATGATCCAAATTGGTAGTTTCCAAAATTTTATTGTAAGGAGTAAGCTTGTCCAGGCACTTCTGATAGAGAATGTTGATTCCCAGCTCTGCAGCCCGATTCACAACAACAACTGATTCGCGTCCTGAAATGATTCCCACCTCAATCCCAGCCCGCTGCAACATTTTTATGCCATGACCGTCCTTGACATTGAAGAACTTGCTTTCAATACCATTCGAATCGAAGATAATGCGGCCGTCAGTCATAACCCCGTCCACATCGAGAATGAGCAGTCGAATCTTTTTCAAGCGGTCTTTCAAGGTCATCGTTATTCCTGTATGGCTTGTTTTTAGGCTATTCCGGCTTTCAGCAGGTCGTGAAGATGGATGATTCCCACCGGCTTTGGATTACCTTCGTCTTCGAAGACAAAGAGGGACGTAATGGAGTACTGCTCCCATCTGCTGAAGCGCTTTGGCGGCAAGCTCCGAGCGGTTGATGCGTTTTGGCCTGGTAGACATCAATTGTTCCGCTGAGAGATTAATTATGTCCAGTCCTTTTTCAAGGGCGCGACGAAGATCTCCGTCTGTAATCACCCCCACAAGGGCACCGTTCCCATCGACAACTCCTGCAATACCAAGTCCTTTGGACGTAATTACAAAAAGTGCCTCCCGCATCAGGGTCGCGGCCTGAACCAGTGGTAGAGTTTCACCTTGATGCATGACATCTTCCACCTTAAGGATCAGTTTTTTACCTAACGCTCCACCCGGGTGGAACAGGGCAAAATCCTCCGCCTTAAAACCGCGTTCAAGGAGAAGTGCAACTGCCAGTGCATCTCCCATTGCCAGAGTAGCAGTAGTAGAGGCTGTGGGTGCAAGTCCCAGGGGGCAGGCCTCTTCCTTGACAGAAATATCGAGAAAAACATCACCGGACCTGGCCAGGGTGGAGGACGGATTGCCAGTCATTGCCACAAGAGCGGCACCAAGACGCTTGATGATCGGCAATATGCGAACCACCTCTTCGGTTTCCCCGCTGTTTGAGATGGCAATAACCACATCACCTTTCATGATCATGCCCAGATCACCATGGATCCCCTCAGCTGGATGCAAGAAAAAAGCGGGAGTACCGGTAGAAGCCATGGTGGAAGCAATCTTCTGGCCGATAAGTCCGGATTTTCCCATGCCAGTGACAACAACCCTTCCCCGTGAGGAGAGAATGACTCTGACCGCTTCCTCGAATTCACCATTCAGACCGTCTGCCAGAGCGATAAGCGCCTCAGCCTCAATCCTGAATACCTTTTTAGCTGCTTCCAAAATGCTCATAGTGTCTCAAACCAATACGGAAGGATCCGTTCCCTATTTTACAATGGCGTCAATTGCCTTCAGCTTCTTCAACAGCACCGGCAAATCTTCGAGCTTCACTGAATTTGGCCCATCGCAGAGCGCTTTATCCGGATCTTCATGGACCTCCATAAAAATGCCGTCAATGCCGGTAGCAACCGCCGCTCGCCCCAAATATTCGACTAATTCCCGCTGTCCACCAGAAGAACCGCCAAGACCACCTGGCAACTGTACACTGTGGGTTGCATCAAAGATTACCGGATAACCGATCTTTCTTAAAATGGGAAAGCTGCGCATATCTGAAACAAGGTTGTTGTAGCCGAAAGATACACCTCGCTCAGTCAGGATCACGTTATCGTTACCGGTGGATACAGCCTTGCCGACCACATTTTCCATATCCCACGGTGCAAGGAACTGACCCTTCTTGATATTAATGACCCGGCCAGTCATGGCAGCGGCAACCACAAGATCAGTCTGGCGGCAGAGAAAGGCTGGTATCTGCATTACATCCAGCACCTCAGCGGCAGGTTCCACCTGCTCAATGGAATGAATGTCCGAAATCACCGGTACACCAAGAGATTCTTTGACTTTCGCCAGGATTCTAAGCCCCTCTTTCAAGCCAGGACCGCGAAAAGCGGTCACCGAAGTACGATTGGCCTTGTCATAGGAAGCCTTGAAAATCAAGGGGATGGAAACCCCGTTGCAGATGGTCATGAGCCGCTCAGCGCAACGCATGGTCGTCACCTCGTTTTCAATGACACAGGGTCCGGCAATCAGCACCAGTGGCCGGGTTCCTCCTATTTTAAGACTTCCGACTGTAATTTCCTTAACCATAAGTATTCCTTCGGCCATCTGAGACCACAATTCAGGATGAACCTGGCAGGCAATCTCGACTACCTAGTCTAAGATTTTTTGTTGTGCAAAGCGGCAGCAACGAATGATCTGAAGAGGGGGTGCGGATTGAGCGGCTTTGATTTGAATTCGGGATGAAACTGGCAACCGACAAACCAGGGATGGTCTGTTATTTCCACAATTTCCACCAGATCACCTTCCTTGTAAACACCGGAAAGGACAAGCCCCTTTTCCACAAGGATGTTGCGGTTCTTGTTGTTGAACTCGTAGCGGTGACGGTGACGCTCGGATATTTCCATACTGCCATAAGCCTTTTGGGCGAAGGTTCCTTTGGCAAGGGTGCAGGGATAAGCACCCAAACGCATGGTCCCACCTTTACGACTCACTCCGATCTGCTCTTCCATCAAATGGATAACCGGATTCAGGCAATCAGGCTTGAATTCACTGGAAAAAGCATCTTCAAGGCCGCAGACATTTCGGGCATATTCCACCACCGCCATCTGCATTCCTAAACAAATACCGAAAAACGGGATTTTTCTGATCCTGGCAAATTCGATTGCCTTTATTTTCCCTTCGGTACCCCTCTCACCAAAGCCACCCGGCACCAGAATGCCGTCCACATCATCCAAAAGCCCGTCTAATCCCTTCCTGCTCAATCTTTTCCGAGTCAAGATAGGTTAAATGAACACGGCAATCATTGGCAATACCGCCGTGGGTGAGTGCCTCCGAAAGGGATTTGTACGATTCGGTCAGATTTACATACTTTCCGACAATGGCAATGCGCACCTTGCCGTGGGCAGGATTCATAAGCTTCTCAACCACCTCGTGCCAGGGGGTAAGATCGGGGGCTTTGGTCCAGATATTCAGTTTCTCCACCACCTGCTCATCCAGCCCCTCTTTGTTAAGGGCCAGCGGTACCGCATAGATATGCTCCGCATCCTGGGAGGTTATAACCGCCTTTTCCGCCACATTACAGAACAAGGCAATCTTCGCCTTCATGTCACGGGGGAGGTCCTGTTCACATCTGCAGATGAGGATATCGGGCTGGATGCCGATTTCGCGCAACTCTTTTACCGAATGCTGGGTCGGTTTGGTTTTCAATTCATCGGCAGTCTTGATAAATGGGACCAGGGTAACATGAAGATACAGCACATTGCCGGCCCCACGGTCGGCCTTGAACTGGCGGATTGCCTCAAGAAAGGGAAGCGATTCAATATCGCCAACCGTGCCGCCTATCTCGACAATGGCGATATCGGAGCCCTTGGCATTATCCAGGATCTTGGACTTTATCTCATCGGTGATGTGGGGAATGACCTGTACTGTACCCCCAAGGTAATCGCCGCGACGCTCTTTTTCTATGACGGAAAAGTAAACCTGGCCGGTGGTAAAATTGCTCCTCTTGGACAGGCGGGCAGAGGTGTAACGCTCATAATGACCCAGATCCAGGTCAGTCTCGGCGCCATCATCGGTTACGAATACTTCACCATGCTGAAAAGGCGACATGGTGCCAGGATCCACATTTATGTACGGATCAAGTTTCTGATGGGTAACTCTCAACCCTCTGGCCTCCAAAAGAGCCCCCAAAGAAGCGGCGGCGAGTCCCTTGCCAATGGAGGAAACAACGCCGCCGGTCACAAAAATAAATTTGGTTTTCATCGCAATAAACTCCTATATAAATCAGACGAGGTGATACCCACTACCCTCGATCCTTATCCTTTATCCCTTAACCTTTCCAGTACCTTATCAAGGTCACATGGGGTATCAACCCCTATTGATTCAAAATCCGTCTCGACGACCTTGATGCGGTAACCATTCTCCAGAACCCTGAGTTGCTCCAGCTTCTCCGCCATCTCAAGATAGGTGGGCGACATCTGGGCGAACTGGAGAAGAAACTCACGACGGTAAACGTAAAGCCCAACATGCTTGAAGCAGAGCAATTTTCGGGATAAAAAAGCCTCATCCTTCAGATCGTTCCACTTATCGCGAAAATTGGGCATTGGCGACCGCGAAAAGTAAAGGGCATTCCCTTCCCAGTCAGTTACGACCTTCACCACATTGGGGCTGAGAAAATCGTGCAGTGACTTGATCCGAGTCTTAAGGGTTCCCATCAGTATGGCAGGATCGCCGACAAGCGGCCTGATTGCCTCATCGATCATTGCCGGGTCGATGAGCGGTTCATCCCCCTGTACATTGACGATAATATCGGAATCGAGACGGTCAGCCACCTCAGCCAAACGATCAGTGCCGGTCTCGTGGGACCTGGAGGTCATTTCGGCCCTGCCGCCGAAGGCGCGGACGGCAGTGGAGATGCGCTCATCGTCGGTGGCCACGATCACCTCGGAGACCAACGAAGCCTTCAGGGTACGCTCATAGACATGCTGCACCATGGGCTTACCCATGATATCGGCAAGGGCCTTGCCTTCGAAACGGGTCGAGGCATATCTGGCGGGGATAATTGCTGTTATTTTCATAGAATAAGGGAACCGTTAGCAAAGGAAAAATGGATTCGTCCCTTTTCATCAGGCGGGACAAAGTAAGTTACATCAAAAGAAAGGTGTGTGTCAAGGAGGGAATTAGACCATGCCGGTCAAGCCATAGGTCCAGTTAATCGTTCCAGTTGTGCTTTGAGGAGATTACGGCTGTCAGTTCAGAAACAGTTTCATTAATGACCGATACGCTAGCAATATAAGCTTATCGAGGTAACTGCTGTCAATCACACAAGCGTATCACTTCCCATGCGATGCTCTCCAGGGGCTTCACCAGGTCAACTCCGCCAAGCTTTATGGCTTCCTTGGGCATTCCGAATACAATAGAGGTAGCTTCATCCTGGGCTATGTTCTTGGCACCTGCCTCTTTCATCTCCAGCATCCCCTTGGCGCCGTCGTCCCCCATGCCTGTCATGATCACCCCGACCGCATTCTTGCCTGCATAGCGAGCCGCCGAACGAAAAAGCACATCCACGGAGGGGCGATGCCGTGAAACAAGCGGCCCATCTTTAATTTCCACATAATAACGTGCACCACTCCTTTTGAGAAGTATGTGATGATTGCCTGGGGCTATGAGAGCACGGCCACGCACTACCGTATCATTATTTTCTGCCTCTTTCACCGAAACCCGGCAAACACTGTTCAAGCGTTGGGAAAAAGCCCGGGTGAAGCCCTCCGGCATATGCTGGACAATGACTATTCCTGGACGCTGCCGGGTATAAATCCCTGGGTCGGCCATAAGGTTCCTGATGTACCAGTAAGACTTATCGGAATAATTTTTTACCCTTAAGTATCTTTTTAATTCTCCTTCTGAGATGGACAAAAAAAAGCCATGGTAGGACCATGGCACTGGTAAAAACAGCTATCTCCTCATGTACCTATTACAAGGCAAAGAAAATAGTTGCTCCTTTCTCTATTTCCCCCTCCGCCCAGATCTTGCCCCCATGGCGTTGGATGATCCGCTGCACAGTGGCAAGGCCAACACCAAGTCCAGAAAATTCATCCTCACGATGAACACGTTCGAATGGTTTGAACATCTTTTTAGCAAATTTCATATCAAAGCCCGCGCCATCATCGCGGATAAAATAAGTCTTTCTCCCTTTCTGCTGAATCAAGCCAAACTCTATGGTGGCACTGGCATGCTTTTCTGTATATTTCCAGGCGTTATCAAAAAGGCTTTTCATGGCAATCAGAAGAAGTCGCTGGTCACCTTTAACAATGACACCCGGCGCCACAACTGATTCTACAATTCTTTCAGGACAATCGTTTCTCAATTCCTGCAAAATTGTCAGACACATCTCGCTCAGGTTTACCTCCTCTATTTTCAGATTGCTACGGGTGAGCATGGTTAGGTCCATAAGAATATCTATAACTGCCTTCAACTGAATGCTGCTCTTATTGATGCGTTCTGCATACTGTCGTCCCAAGGGATCAAGACTTTCACTGCAATCTTCCAGTATTGCCCGGCTGTATCCTTCAAGCCTGGCAAGAGGGGCGCGCAGATCGTGGGAAATGGAGTAGCAGAATCCCTCCAGTTCCCTGTTTGATGCCTCCAGTTGCGCTGTCCGCTTCCGCACGCGGTTTTCAAGATCTTCATTCAGCTTTTTTATCTCATCTTCCGCCTTTTTGCGTTCGCTGATATCGCGGTTGCTCCCCCTGGTTCCAATAAAACCGCCCACATCATCGTAGACGGGCTGACAGACATGTCCGATCCAGCGCAAGCTATTATCTGCTCGCACAATGCGAAAGGCGACTGAATCGGTTTTGAATTCCTGTTCCACATCTCTCCTGTGATCCAGATACAATGTCAGATCCTCTGGAAAGATGATATGGCGGAAAAGTCCGGCGTCAGCAATAAATTCTTCTGCCCCATAACCGGCGATCTCTCTGCAAGATGGTGAAGAATAGACAAACCGACCCTCCGGATTCAACCAGAATTCCCAACCATAGGTGTTGTCAGCAACTATGCGATACTTCATTTCAGATGCACTCAATGCGGATTCAGCACTCAAACGCTCTTCCACCTCTTCTTTGAGGCGCATATTCGCCATCTGCAGTTCGTTGGTCCGCTCCATGATCTTGATTTCGAGATTCTGACTTGATTCCCACAGTTCCTGTTCGGCAGCCCGCAGTTTTTCTTCGCTTCGTCGCAGCCTTCTGCTGACGGCATATACAAAGGCGATTCCCACCAACCAGAGTATCAAAAAGCAAAAAACCGCCAGCTCATGAATGGTGGTAAAAAGCATTGTTGCCGTTCCCGCAACAAGCAAAGTCCAAACCAGACCAAATAGCCAGGCGTAGTGCTCCAGCTTATGATACGTGACACCTTGGCTTTTGAGTTTGGTTGGCATGACAGCTTATCCAGTTGCTCTAAATTTAAATTAGATAATTATATTTATTTAATTTAAAAGGTAAAGCTAATAATGCAGGCTGAAGGCAAAAAGATGGGCGTGATTCTGTTGAATCACACCCTTGGGAGGATAGTTATCTTAACCTTGTTAATCAACGAACGCAGAAGTCAAGCGCTAAGCTGGCGGGTGGAACTTCCTGGACGAGCTGGGGAACGTCGAGAATCAGAGCAAGACTGCCGTCGCCCATGATGGTGGCACCGGACAGGCCATGCACATTACGATAAAGACGTCCGAGGGACTTTATCACCGTCTGGTGCTCACTGATCACATTATCAACGACAAAACCAACCCGGCCGCCGGCGACACTGGTAACCACTATCAGCTGCTGTGGCGGGATCTGTCCTTTGACATGGAACAGGTCGCGAAGGGGAATGTAGGGCACCAGCTGACCACGCACCTTTGCCACGTGACGGCCATGGGAGTTGACGAGGTCACTATGAGCAAGCTCGACGCACTCATCCACCAGTGAAAGGGGAAAAATGAACTTGGTGTTGCCAATCTCCACCAAAAGACTTTCAATTATTGCCAGGGTAAGTGGGAGTTTTACGGTGATGGTTGAGCCGGTACCCCATCTGCTGCTGACGCAAATCCTGCCCCGAAGGGCATCTAGATATTTTTTTCACCACATCCATGCCGACTCCTCGTCCGGAGACGCTTGTCACCTTGTTTGCGGTGGAAAACCCGGGAGCGAAAATAAGGTTTATAGTCTCATTCTCTAACAGCTCATCATGGATGGAAATGAGCCGCAAATCGATTGCTTTGGCCCTGATCGCGGCAAGATCAAGTCCTGAGCCATCATCACTGACGGTAATCATGACGCTGTCCCCGGAATGTTCTGCTTTCAGCTGGATCTTCCCGCGAGATGATTTCCCGGCAAGTTCTCTGATTTGGGGCGATTCTATTCCATGGTCGATACTGTTACGGATGATATGGACGAGAGGATCACGCAACTTTTCCAGTACTGTCTTATCCAGCTCCTTTTCAGCACCTGAAGTTGTCAGCTCGATTTCCTTGCCCAATTCCGCAGACAGATCCCGCACCAGTCTGGTGAATTTATTGAAGATCGTACCGATTGGCAGCATGCGAATGCCCATGGCACTATCACGGATTTCAGCCGCCAGGCGCTCCACCTCTTCGGCAACCGCCGTAAGTCCATTTTCGCAGGTTGACTGAGCAGCTATCTCACTTAATCGGGCCTGTACTGTCACCAGTTGCCCGACAAGATAACCAGTGTGTCAAGCTTTTCGGTGGCCACGCGAATGCTGCCGACAGGTTGATGGCCTTGTCTGTCCTGGTAAATTTGCTTGAGGAGTTGTTGCTCTACCAGGGCTGACTCCACAAGATCCGACTGGATTAATCCCTTCTCCACCAGCAACTCGCCCAGCTTCTTTTTCTCTGATAGCACCTCCTGCAGTTCATTGGGGTCAAGATCCCCGCGTTCCAGGAGAATTTCGCCAAGCCTTCTGCAATCAGCATGATCCTTGACTGCCGTCATCAATGACATCTATCAGCAAGCGATAGTCACCGTCCCAAAAGCTGAAGATAGCCTTGATCGCCGCTTCCTCGGCAAAGACCTCTTGTAGATGGTGCGTTATATTCTGGTGAATGAAGCCTATTTATCTGAAATCAGAGTACTTGGAAATGACATAGTCTGTATCTTTGGCCTCTTTCACATGACATTCGTAACAGTTTTTCACCGGATCCAGTTTCGAAGTTTTTCCTTCGCCATTAAAACCGGCAAACTGCCAACCGCCAGTCTCCTTGAAATTCTGGTCCTTTTTCATCAGGACGATCATGTTCTTTTTCCCTTTGACCTGCTTGCCGTTTTCTTCCTTGATCTTATAGTAGTCAACCACAAAGCGGCTGCCTTCGGGGTATTTTCCCCCGGACTTATAGGCAGGCATGGCCTTCTTGTCAACATAGATGTAATGAATGCCATAGAAAAGGGAGCTCTTGTCGGTGACGATTTTTTCCTTGCTCTTCTCCCACTTTTCGTACCCTTTGGGCAGCACAGGATTGTCAGCGGCAAAGGCTGAAGTAGATGCAAAGATAAAGGTAGCAGCCGTCAGCAAGGCAATTTTTTTATTCATAGATGTGTCCTCCCGAGCATTTTTTGTACGTGACAGTCTTGTTGTCCAAAAGCCGGTGAAGGGTAGTAAATTTGTGGCCTTTATACAAGAGAAACTTGCTATCTTTCAGCAGGCACACATCTATAAGTATACTAAATGGCAAAAATTCAGCAGCCATTTATAAGAATTTGCCGAACATTACTTACTTCCTGACGAAAATTTCCCGGGCCATGGCAGAATCTATGGCGAACTCGGAAAAGCCGACGCGGAAGATGTAGGAAGGAAAAGTCTGGGACAAGATGATGCGGTTGCCCGGCAACACGCCCATGGCCATCAATTTCTGCATTTTTTTGCTATCTTCGGTCTGGATGTAGGCAATCTCGCCTTCTTCGCCGGATTTCATTTCCGTCAAAGGCACCACACCCAGGTCGCCGCTCCTTCTTGCTTCCTCGCAGCAGTCACCGGGAGGAATATGCTTGCCATGGGGACAGGTTGTGGGATGATTGAGCATCGTACAAACTTTGGCATCCACCCCTTCGTTAAGGAGATGCTCGAATTGGCATGCCTTTTCGTCGCCGTCTTCGCCGCGTACATTGAGCACGTCCATAAGAAGCCGCTCGGCGAGGCGGTGGCGGCGGATAGTCCTTCTCCCCTCTTCCTTCCCTTCGGGGCGGAAATAAACCCGGCCTTCCTTTATCTCGATTAAAGTATTGGAGGTCAATTCCCCATATGCCGGATCACCGGCACCGATGCCGATCTGGTCAATCTCTGCATAACCCTTTCCTTCCTCCTCAACTGCAATCCACATTGCCTCAAGTATCTCTTCTGCTTTCTCTGATAATTTCATTGGCTGCTCCTTTATTATATTTCAAGACTTATTGAATATTTCCTTTAGCTTCTTTAGCATCTTCAACTCGGGAGGGTTTTCGTAGTAGCAGCGGGGGCAGCGTACCATGCTGCATTTCCCTGGCTTGCCGCATTTGCCGCAACCGGTGATGCCTTCATCTTCGCTGAATTCATGTCCACAATAGCCGCACTTCATATGAACCTCTTATCACACTAGATTGGTGATGAGCAGGAACTGGTTGAGCAGATAACCGCTGCCAAAGGCAAGGATGCTGACAAAAATTCCAATGGCCGTTGCAACTTTAAGACCCCGCTCCCGCTTCATGACCAAAAATTGTGCAACACAGGGAATAAACAGAGTGAGTGTCACAGCCGCCACCGTCAGCTGGCGCCCGTCCAGTAGTCCATTGGTTTGCAGGTCGTACAATCCGGCGGCACCATAATCACGGCGAAAGAAACCAAAGATGAACGAGACCGCCACTTCCTTAGGCAGCCCCATCAAGGTCATCAGTGGGCTCAGGCCTTCCACTGCCTTGTCGAAGAAATTGGTAATTTTGCCGATCCACAGTAGCACCGAGGCCAGGATAAAGAGCGGCAGAATCTCCATGAAGTACCACTGCATCCTGGTATAGGTCTTGGTCAGGACGTTGGACAGCTGTGGCAGTCGCATGGGCGGCAGCTCCATGTAAAACATGGGCGTTTCCCCAGGCACAAGACGGGCCGCCAGGAAGCCGATCAGGAGAAAAATCAAAAGCAGGGAGACGCTCCAGACCATAAGCGCGCCAGGGGCCTTGGACAGCAGTGCCATAATGACGCCAAGCTGAGCCGAGCAAGGAATGGCAAGTGCCAGCAGCAGGGTAGCCAGGATTCGCTCCCGCACCGTCTCCAGGGTACGGGTAACCATGGTCGCCATGGTGTCGCAGCCAAAACCGAGAACAATGGGAATAACGGCACGACCGGTGAGGCCGATCTTTTTGAAGACCCTGTCCACCAGAAGAGCCAGTCGAGGGAAATAACCACTGTCCTCGAGGATGGAAAAGAAGAGGAAGAAAGTCGCCACAATGGGAAGAATGATACCTACGGCATAGCGCAGGCCAAGGGTAAGCACGCCATATTCGCCGACAAAGAGCTCCTGGATAACTGTCCAGGGGATTATGCCCTGGACAACCTTGGTTACCCAAGGATTGAAGTACCCTTCGAACAAGGTCCCTTCGAGAAAATCCACCAGCGTGCCGGAGCCGAATTCACCGACGAATTTGTAAAGGCCGTAATAAAGGACAATCAAAAGCAGAGGAACACCGGTCAAAGGTCTGACCGACCAGCGGGACAATCGCTCGCTGAAGGTCACCACCCGCTTGTCCGGCAGGGTAAGCACCCCGTCAAGAAGACCCTTGACGATCCCCCTCCGTTCCATGGACAGGTCCAGGTTGAATGATTCTCGTCGCTCGAAGATTTTTTCGCGCACCTGATCGGCGATGCCGGGAAAACGGTCACCTTCGCGCTCAGCAAGCAAAGCAGTTACCTCTTCATCCCGCTGCAGCAGCAGCAAGGCCAGCGATTTCGGCGAAAGGGGATAGTCACCTTTGATCAGCTGGGATACGCTTTCTATGTCCGCTTCAAGCCTTCTGCTGTAACCGAATACCGCATGTTTTTTCCTG
>CAWAFF010000038.1:0-11221 GCA_963780945.1 uncultured delta proteobacterium
GGTATCGCTAGTCTAGCGGCGCCAGGCTCAGCCTTTATTCTTGTCTGTGAAAGTTGGCGGCCAAGGGAAGCGGCCCGCCAGTTTTTTGCTGCGATTATTAATGCTGAAAAGGCCGTGGTATCGTTCACTGCTGCCGGCCAGGGTCAGCTTGCCTGGAAAGATCGGTGGGCAGGTTCGGTCCCGTGCCAGATCCAGGTCAGAGGCAGCTAAAGACAAATTTACCACCGGCTCGGGAGCGGCAAGGCGGCACGGGTCCCTTCGCCGTGATGCTGCCCCGCCTTCCAGGTGGTGACGCAGTGCAAGCGACGCAGGTTAAGAGCCTGGCGCATAATGCCCAGTTCAGCCCTGGCCTCAAGCCGTGGAGCCCCCTTTGAGCTGCCGGCAAGGTTGACCTTGCCGGCCAGCTGCTCCGGACCGCGAGCCGGCAACAGCCGGCCGGAGATATTGATCAGGTTCATCCCGGCCAGCGCCTTGGCCGGTTTAATGACCAGATCGAGGCTAAGTGACGGACGATGGAAACCGGCCACCAGCTTTCCTTTGAGTTGCCCGCCGCTGGCGGATATGGCAATTGCAGGCAGGGAGAGAACGGCGTTGTTCCAGAATATGGCGGTCGAGACCTCCTGCAACTGCAGCGGCTTGCCGTCCAGATGGCGGTAACTGAGATTGTCAATCTGCAGCCGGTGGATCTCCACTTCTAACAGATCGGCTTTGGCCGGCAATCGTGGCCAGCTCAATTCAGGCGGCTTCCCGCTGGCCGGCGTCTCATCCTCAACCCGAACCCCGGCTATCAGCAGCTTATCCACCACCAGCTTGCCCGCCAACAACGACAACAATCGCCACTGAAAGTCAGATGATCAACCTCGGCCGTTTTTTGACCGGTTTGAACCCGACCCCCTCCAGGCGCAGGTGATCAAGCAGACGCCCCTCAAGCTTCACCGCTAAAACCTTCAGTGGTGTATGGGCAGAAAAACTGCGCAGCGCCCACCGGGCACCGTCAGTGGTACGGAGGAGCCATCGTGCCACGACTATGGCAACAATCATCACGACCATAACAACAGCCACACTGAGGATGACGGCACGTTTCACAGTCTACCCCATGGTGAAATGGATGTGGAAGGAGGGCTATCGACTCCCAGCTGCCTGGCGACGGACAGATTCGGACAGGGACCCACCGGGTATAATAATGGACTCCGAGCCCGGCCCCAATTACCGCAAGAGCCGAATGGAGCAAGCGGCTCTTCAAAACAATTTTGCCGGCATTCGTAAAAAACTGATACTCCCCAGTCTTTGAACAGGGCCCGCTCCAGCTCCAGGCTGCCGACCAGAAAGAATGTTTCCCCCCACCACCTCTCCCTGTTGTGTTCCGGGGTCCGAGGCTCTTGTAGGAATAGCCACGGACGTTGCAGGCCTAATGAGGCTCGGCAAATCACCCAGGAATCATCCAGCCAGGTGAATCCGACTTGCCCGGGAGTGCAACGACAACCGCCACGGCAGCGGCAGCAGGTAGCTTCCCTCAGCAATGATCTGCACCAGCCCTGTGTCAGAACCAAGCAGGTGATGGGTGCCACGGAGATCCAGAAGTAACGATAGCCTTGCGTTGGTCTGACCTGCTCCCCGTAACGGTTTTTGGTATAACGTACACCTGGCAGCACCAGCCGCGAGCTGGAGTCTTCGCTGCCGATGGTGAAAAGCTCATGCTGCAGCCGAATATAGGCTGTGCCAAATCCGTGTCTGGTGAAGCTGCGATTTTTATCCAGTTCCAGTGCCACCAGCCGACTGACAGGAGGCGGTCTCCTTCCTTTGCAGGTTAAGCTGCAGGGTGGTCCAGCTTCTGATGTCTTTGGAACTGGGTATGCACGTAGCCACTGGCACCCGGGGGGGGGAGGCAGATGAACAGGTTGGCGAAGAGATCATGGCCCCGGTGTGCATGTTCAGGTCCCGGTATCGCAGGGCAAAGCGGCCGCCAGGTTTTTGTACCATAACCAAGACCGGGCCTCAGCCCTCGGCGGTAGGCCTGTTTCAGCTGCACCGTCACCGGAATCATGTTGTCGGTGGCCTCCTCTTTCCTTGGGAGCAACGAGCAGTCGCGAAAGCGTTCCGAGTTGTTGAAATTGAGCTGGGTCTGGCCCAGCCTGCATTAGGAAAAACGTTCGCCCGGGGCTTGAAGCTCAAGTAGCGGCGCAGGAAACTTTCGGGACAACCGGGCCCCTTCAAAGGCTAAATCACGAAAACCTCATCTGTTTGCTGTCTCCAGCACCAACAGGATCTTAGTACTGGCGGCATCTCGATGCGAATCTGGTGGAGGGCAAATTCTGCATCCAGGTAGCCCAGCTCCTCAGCCCGGGACTTAAAATCTCCCTTGGCTTTTTCATAGGTTTGATGCAGCAGCACATCCCCCTTCTCCAGCAGGGGGGAATAGTTCCACCAGCTCCGCCAGGTTTTCTTCTTCTTTGCCCCCCACGGTCACTTGCACATTCATGGCCGTGATGCTGATAGGCTGCCCGGTATCGATCCGCGATAAAAAAATGAACATCGCCTGCCCACCGGCTCAAGACTGGTGGTGACCCTGGTGTTGTCCCAACTGAAGGGCTGGAGCCGCCGTCTGTGCCTTTTCTCACGCTGGCGGGCTTAGCGTTCCAGCTTGGATCTTCCTCCCGAACCAATCCCGGAGAAGCGCCTGCAGCGTCCTGCACGTTCGCCAGCGCTTCAATAAAAGCCCCGGTGACAACGACTTCCACCTTCTCCGCCCCCATCGCAGGCAGCGGCAGGCAGATCAACAGAGCAGTGAGCACTATGATGAGATTTGCACCTTTAATGGCCATTAAACTCTTACTTCCCATTTTTCATTTCGTATGACGATTAATTTATTTCCCAGCATTAGGCTCGGTCTGGCTGCTGCCGGCCAACTCGCGCCATAAATTGATAGCAGTCGCAATATTATCGGCCCGAGGATCAGTCCAGAAGACCAATGGTCATTACCCGAAAATTCGCCAAGCACCACAGCCAGCACCGGACCACCTTTTGCCCCAATCTGCAATGGGGGGAATGGCGTTGTCGGAGAGACTTACCATAAACATGCACCACAAGGCAAGCAACCCAGCCTTGAGGTAAGCTCCCTTAAAGGCGACGAAGACGGCGAGAGGAATCCAGACGATGCCGGTGCCGACGACTGGCACCAGCGCCGCAACTGCTGTCAGACCGGCGAACAGGATTGGCGCAGGGACATCGGCGAAAAAATATCCGATGCCGGCGGTGGCTCCCTGACCAGACAGGTAAACAGGAAACCAACTGCAACGGCGGTAGTTGTGGCACGGACCCGGGGCAGATAGCGGCGCATGTTGGTCTGATTCGGAGCAAAAACGGGTTATGGCCGTGTCGCAGAACTTTCTCCCCGTCGCTGTATAAATGAAGAAGAGGATAAAGAGGGCCTCGGCGAGGATGAACAGAAGTTCAGCCAGCCCCTTAGCGACGTCGGTTGCCACATTGACGATGCCGCCTGAAATTGGACCGGCCGATCTGGCTGCATAGCCCCCCACATCGATACTGCTCTTTTCCACCAGGCCGTAATCCGGTCAACGAAGGGAATACGGTGCAGGATTGTCAGCCAGAGGTGGCGAATTCCCTGGCCATGCCCTGTGCGGGATCGAACCAGTCGGGGGCATTCCGGGAATGGTCGTGATCAGCCCCGCGATTGGCAGCACAAAGCAGACGGTGACCGCAAGGATCATCAAGCCTGCACAGTGGCCGGACGGCCGGGAAACCTTTTGGTCAGGCGGTTGTGATAGGGAGGCGGCAATACCTATGATCAGAGCCCAGGCCAGCGGCTCGAAGATGGGCGCTGCCAGCAGTCCAAGAAGCACGAAGGATAGCGACGGAGAGGAAGGCGGGAATAATACTCCAGTAGGAATTCTTACTTTGATGCAGCCTCCTCCAGGTTCCACTCCGGGACAACCCAATGTATAAGTTTACAATAGTTTCCTTTGCCGCTGGCCAATGTATTAAAATTTATTTACTGATAATCACGAGCAGGAGTAAATAAATTTTAATACATTGGCCAGCGGCAAAGGGAAACTATTGTAAACTTATACATTGGGTTGTCCCGGAGTGGAACCTGGAGGAGGCTGCATGGATAAGAAGACCTACTGGAGTATTATTGCCGCCTTTGCCACCGTCGGGGTCACCGTGCTTCTTGGACTGCTGGCAGCACCCATCTTCGAGCCGCTGGCCTGGGCTCTGATCATAGGTATTGCCACCATTCCCTATCACAACCGCCTGACCAAAAGGTTTCCCGGCCGTCCCGGCCGCTGTGCAGGCTTGATGATCCTTGCGGTCACCGTCTGCTTCGTGTTGCCAATCGCGGGGCTGATCACGACCATTGCCCGGAATGCCCCCGACTGGTTCGATGCCGCACAGGGCATGGCCAGGGAATTCGCCACCTCTGGCTCGACAATCCTGCACCGTATTCCCTTCGTTGACCGGATCACGGCCCTGGTGGAAAAGAGCGGTATCGATGTGGGGGGCTATGCAGCCAGATCGGCCGGTCCAATTTCAGGCGGCATCGTCAATGCGGCAACCAACATGGCTAAGGGGCTGGCTGAACTTCTGTTCATCCTGGCCGTGGCCCTCTTTATCCTCTTCTTCATTTATCGCGACGGGGAGAAAGTTCTCAACACGGCCATAACCCGTTTTGCTCCGAATCAGACCAACATGCGCCGCTATCTGTCCCGGGTCCGTGCCACAACTACCGCCGTTGCAGTTGGTACCCTGTTTACCTGTCTGGTGCAGGGAGCCACCGCCGGCATCGGATATTTTTTCGCCGATGTCCCTGCGCCAATCCTGTTCGCCGGTCTGACAGCAGTTGCGGCGCTGGTGCCAGTCGTCGGCACCGGCATCGTCTGGATTCCTCTCGCCGTCTTCGTCGCTCTTAAGGGAGCTTACCTCAAGGCTGGGTTGCTTGCCTTGTGGTGCATGTTTATGGTCAGTCTCTCCGACAACGCCATTCGCCCCATTGCGGTTGGGGCAAAAGGTGACGTCCCGGTGCTGGCTGTGGTGCTTGGTGCAATTTGCGGGGTAATGACCATTGGTCTTCTCGGACTGATCCTCGGGCCGATAATATTTGCGACTGCTATCAATTTATGGCGCGAGTTGGCCGGCAGCAGCCAGACCGAGCCTGATGCTGGGGAATGAATTAATCATCATCGAAATGAAAAATCGGAAGTGCGAGTTTAATGGCCATTAAAGGTGCAAATCTCATCGTAGTGCTCACTGCTCTGTTGATCTGCCTGCCGCTGCCTGCGATGGGGGCGGAGAAGGTGGAAGTCGTTGTCACCGGGGTTGAGGATGAAGCGCTGGCGAACGTGCAGGAAGCGCTGGCGCTGCCCCAGGGATTGGTGCGGGAAGGAAAGATAGACCGGCTGTGGCTGGAACGTTTTGCCCGCCAGGCTGGAGAAAAGGCACAGACGGCACTGCAGCCCTTCGGTTATTACAACGCCCGGGTCACCACCAGTCTTGAGCCGGTGGGCAGGCAAAACTTCCGGCTGTTGGCGCGGATCGATGCCGGGCAGCCTGTCCGCATCACGGCCATGAATGTGCAAGTGACCGGCGCCGGCAAAGAAGAAGAAAACCTGGCGGAGCTGGTGGAGCTATTCCCCCTGGAGAAGGGGGATGTGCTGCTGCATCAAACCTATGAAAAAGCCAAGGGAGATTTTAAGTCCCGGGCTGAGGAGCTGGGCTACCTGGATGCAGAATTTGCCCTCCACCAGATTCGCATCGATCCCACCAGGACTGCTGCTCAGATCAATCTGGTGCTGGAGACAGGAAACAGATACTTTTTTGGTGACGTGGCCATTGAAGGGGCACCGGATTATCCCGAAAGTTTCCTGCGCCGCTACTTGAGCTTCAAGCCCGGCGAACGTTTTTCCTACAGCAGGCTGGGCCAGACCCAGCTCAATTTCAACAACTCGGAACGCTTTCGCGAAGTGATCGTTGCTCCAAGGAAAGAGGAGGCCACCGACAACATGATTCCGGTGACGGTGCAGCTGAAACAGGCCTACCGCCGCAGTCTGAGGCCCGGTCTTGGTTATGGTACGGACACCGGCGGCCGCTTTTCCCTGCGATACCGGGACCTGAACATGCTGCACCGGGGCCATGAATACTTCGCCAACCTGTTCATCTCCCAGCGACTGCAAGGATTTGCCAGTGGCTACATCATACCCAGTTCCAAAGACATCAGAAGCTCGACCACCCTGCAGCTTAACCTGCAAAGGGAGGAGACCACCTATGTCAGTCGGCTGGTGGCACTGGAACTGGATAAGAATCGCAGCTTCGGCAGAAGCGGGCTTGGCACGGCCTATATTCGGCTGCAGCAGGAGAGTTTCACCATCGGCAGCGAAGACTCCAGCTCGCGGCTGGTGCTGCCAGGTGTACGTTATACCAAAAACCGCTACGGGGAGCTGGTCAGACCAACGCAAGGCTATCGTTACTTTCTGGATCTCCGTGGCACCCATCACCTGCTTGGTTCTGACACAGGGCTGGTGCAGATCATTGCTGAGGGAAGCTACCTGCTGCCGCTGCCGTGGCGGTTGTCGTTGCACTCCCGGGCCAAAGTCGGATTCACCTGGCTGGATGATTCCCTGGGTGATTTGCCGACCTCACTGCGTTTCTTCGCCGGCGGTGACCAGAGCGTCCGTGGCTATTCCTACAAGAGCCTCGGACCCCGGGACGCAACGGGAGAGGTGGTGGGGGGGAAACATCTTCTGGTCGGCAGCCTGGAGCTGGAGCGGGCCCTGTTCAAAGACTGGGGAGTATCGGTTTTTTACGATGCCGGCAACGCTTTGAACAGCCTTGCCTCCATTCGGCTCTTCCGTGGGGCCGGGCTCGGAGTCCATTATTATACCCGGGTCGGTGCCCTCAATCTGTCCGTCGCCAGGCAGCTGGGAGTCGATCAGCCCTCCTTCCACATCCATTTCACCATGGGGTTAGAACTGTGAAACGTGCCGTCATCCTCAGTGTGGCTGTTGTTATGGTCGTGATGATTGTTGCCATAGTCGTGGCCGGCAACTGGCTTCTCCGTACCACTGACGGTGCCCGGTGGGCGCTGCGCAGTTTTTCTGCCCATACACCACTGAAGGTTTTAGCGGTGAAGGTTGAGGGGCGACTGCTTGATCACCTGCGCCTGGAGGGGGTGCGGGTTCAAACCGGTCAAAAAACGGCCGAGGTTGATCATCTGACTCTTCAGTGGCGATTGTTGTCGCTGTTGGCGGGCAAGCTGGTGGTGGATGAGCTGCTGATAGCCGGGGTTCGGGTTGAGGATGAGACGCCGGCCAGCGGGAAGCCGCCTGAATTGAGCTGGCCGCGATTGCCGGCCAAAGCCGATCTGTTAGAAGTGGAGATCCACCGGCTGCAGATTAACAATCTCAGTTACCGCCATCTGGACGGCAAGCCGCTGCAGTTGCAGGAGGTCTCGACCGCCATATTCTGGAACAACGCCGTTCTCTCCCTGCCTGCAATTGCCATATCCGCCAGCGGCGGGCAACTCAAAGGAAAGCTGGTGGCCGGTTTCCATCGTCCGTCACTTAGCCTCGATCTAGCCATTAAACCGGCCAAGGCGCTGGCCGGGATGAACCTGATCAATATCTCCGGTCGGCTGTTGCCGGCTCGCGGTCCGGAGCAGCTGGCCGGCAAGGTCAACCTTGCCGGCAGCTCAAAGGGGGCTCCACGCTTGAGGCCAAGGCTGAACTGGGCATTATGCGCCAGGCCCTTAACCTGCGTCGCTTGCAGCTGGTCAGGCCTGGAAGGCGGGGCAGCATCACCGGCGAAGGAACCGTCAGCCTTGCCGCTCCCGAGCCGGTGGTGAATTTGTCTCTTGCTGCCTCTGACCTGGATCTGGCACGGGAACTCAACCTGCCCACCGATCTTTCCGGCAAGCTGACCCTGGCCGGCAGCAGTGAACGATACCACGGCCGTTTCAGCATTAATAATCGGGGCAAAGACTGGCAGGCCGCTTCCCTTGCCGCCGACTTTCACGGCGGCGGTGAAGGGCTGAGCCTGGCGCCGCTCAGTGGCTCGATGCTGGGGGGGGAGATAAGGGGTGAATTGGCGATCGGCTGGGTTGGGGGCGTCACCGCCAAAGGCGTGATCCGGGGGCGGAACCTGGATCCGGCGCGCATCCACAAACGGTGGACCGGCAATGTCAATTTTGAGGCCGACGCCGAAGTGCTGTTGCCTGAGCAGGGACAGCTGCAGGGGAAAGGGGAGGTGGTCCTGCTGGACAGCCGGCTCCACGACCAGGCCTTGACCGGAGAGGTAAGGGGCGCATACGCCGGCAATAATCTGCAGCTGGCGCGCCTGGACCTGCATGGCAAGGGCTTTGATCTGCGGGGATCAGGCAATCTGGCACGGCGGCTGGATCTGGCCGCAAAGGTCAGCGACTTGTCGCTGCTGGTTCCGGGAACGGCTGGTGAGCTGCAGTTTGCGGGTTGGGGCAGCTGGAGCAAAGGGCGGGGGGCCGGCGCCATCAGTGGCAGTGGTGGTGGGCTCAAAGCAGGCGCCGTCGCCATAGATTCCATTGCCTTCCAGGCCAGTCTTCCCCCAGGAAAGGAGCAGGCGCTCTCCATTGCCGCAGCTCTGCAGAAAGTCGGCTATCAGCAGTTTCAGGCAGATTCGATCAAGCTGGAGGTTAACGGTAAGGTCCCTGATCATACCATCAGCCTGGCGATGGCCGCCCCGGAAGCAAGCATCAGCCTGGCGTTTGGCGGTGGTTACAGCCATGGTTCCTGGCAGGGTAAGATCAACCGATTTACAGCTCGGGATCGGCTCGGCCCCTGGAATCTATTGGCGCCCGCGCGGCTGAAGATAGGCTCGGCCAAGGTTACCCTGGCACCCTTGCTTATTACCGGCCCAGGCCGGGAGCGGCTCGAAGCGGAGGGATCATTCACTACCGGCCCGGCCACCGGCAAGGTCAGGATGCAGTGGGGGGACCTCAACCTGACCAGGATCAATCCCTGGCTGAAGGAGATGCAGATTTCGGGTTCCACCAGCGGAGAGCTTGAGGCGGCCCTTCTGCCCGATGAACACCTTTCCTTTAGGGCCGATCTCCAGGGCCAGGGCAAGGTGACCAAGGAGGGGCAAACCATCACCCTGGAACGAGCCATGATGAAGGCTACCGGCAATGGGTCGGGGATCAATGCCGATTTGGAGTTGCGGGCCGCACGAGGGATTGCTGTTGCAGGGGAAAATTGCCACTGCTACCCCGGCGCGTCTTGCCCTGCCGGAACAGGGAACCCTCGATTTGAACTGGAAGGTGGCCGACCTGGCGGCATTGCAGCCATGGGTCAAGGGTAATGTCAAAGTGTCAGGGCTGCTTGCAGGGGGGGCAAAGGGGCGGTTCCTCCCGGGCAATCACCTGGAACTGGAAGGGGACACAGAGCTTTCCGGCGGAAAGCTGCACTGGCAGAAACCGGAAGGCGAGGCAACCATGGACCTGAAGGCGGTCTCGGCTAAATGGTCATGGCGGGGAGACAAGTTGCGGGGAACCCTTGGGCTTTCCCTGGCCAGATATGGCCAGGCCAGGGGCAACTTTGAGCTGCCTGTTCCGGCCCGTTTGCCCATTGCGCCAGATCCGAAGGGTGCGGTTTCGGCCATTTTATCCGGCCAGGTACAGGAACAGGGAGTATTGTCTGCCTTCATGCCCGGGCTGGTGCAGGAGAGCCACGGCCTGGTCGATGTTGATATCATCGTCAGCGGTGAGTGGCAGGAACCGAGGCTGAATGGCAAACTGCAGCTGGCCCAGGCTGGAGCCTACTTGCCCTCAGCCGGCATACAACTGCGGGATGTGGCGCTGGCTGCTAAACTGGAAAAGGACCAGGTTACCATCAGCTTTAAAGCCAGGTCCGGTTCCGGCTATGCCCACGGGGAGGGTCTTGCCCAACTGAAAGGATGGCAGGTGGAGAGCTACCGCGGCACCATCAGCGGTGATCGCTTTCAGGCGATCCATCTGCCGGAACTGGAGGCATCGGCTTCTCCGCAGCTGACCTTCGACGGGACCATGAAAAAGCTGGTCCTGCGCGGCGAAGTGCGCCTGCCGGAGCTGATTATCAAGGGGCAACCTGCCCAGGCCACCATTGAACCAAGTCCGGATGTGATTCTGGAGGGGGAAGCACCGGCTAAAAAGGCGTTGCCATTGGCGCTGGATGCCCAGGTCCGGGTTATCCTGGGAGACAGGGTGCTGGTGAAGGCGGAGGGGCTGGATGCAAAGCTGGGAGGAAGCATGGACCTTACCCTCACCAGTCTCGACAACATCATCAGCAAGGGGGAAATAAAAGTAGTTAAGGGACGCTACAAGGCCTACGGTCTTGATCTTGCCATCGCCCGCGGCCGAATTTTCTACGCCGGCGGAACATTGAATAAGCCCCTGCTGGACATCCTGGCGCTGCGCACCATTGATGAGGTGCGGGCGGGGGTAACCGTCAGCGGCACGCCCAGAACGCCGGTGATAAAGCTGTATTCGGAGCCGGCGATGCCGGATATGGATATCCTTGCCTATATGGTCCTCGGCCATCCCCTGGGTTCCAGCGGCGAGCAGGCTGGGCTGGTGGCCCAGGCGGCAGGGCTGCTTCTGTCCACCGGGCAGTCGGTGGTATTGCAGGATCAGATAAAAAACCGGCTCGGTCTCAGCACCATCGAGATCGAATCCGGCCGTCAGGAGGCAGCGGCCAAGATGGGGTACAAGGAAATCCCCATTTCACCCACCGGGGCAGCGACGGCCAAGGAAGCAGAAAATGTCTCCCAGTCCATTCTCACCCTGGGGAAATACCTGACCCCGCAACTTTACATTAGCTACGGGCGCTCATTGTTCACCGGGGCCAATATGTTCCGTCTTCGCTATGACATCTCCAGGCGCCTGCAGATAGAGACTGAAACCGGCACTGAGAGCGGCGTTGATCTCTATTACAAGATGTATTTCAATTAGGAGACGTTGCCGCTGAATATTCGGCCGCACCGATTTCCATCAGGTACAGGCGGATATCAACCGAACATTTCTCTCCACCCTTGATGACCAAAGCAACAACCTTTTCCAGGATCGACTTTGCCCGGTCATTTTCCGTGGAAGTCCGCGGTGCGTTGGTCTTGGCGAAAGCCATAATCCTTATGTCCGAGCCCCACATCACGGGGGCTTGCCTGGGAAAAATCCAGCGCAACCTGTTCCGGTCTGAGCCAGACA